>DATJXP010000443.1:0-4664 GCA_035500035.1 Candidatus Acidiferrum sp.
TGCACCGGCGTCGCGTGCAGCGGATCGGTGATCAGCAGCACCCAGCTCATCAATGGCTCCACCTTCACCACCTGCCCCATCAGGCCGTGGGCATCGATCACCGGCTGGCCGATGTAGACACCTTCGTTGCTGCCTTTGTTGATCAGCACGCGCTTGGAAAACGGATCCGGCGATTCGCCCATCAGTTGCGCGCGCACCGCGGTGTCGTCGAGAGTGGCGGAGGCTTTCAGCAGTTCGTTGAGACGCTGGTTTTCCGCTTCGAGATGATCGAGCTTCTGCAACCGGAACTGCGACATCATCAGTTCGTCCCGCAGCTTCGCGTTATCCGCTTCGAGTTCGTTGCGGGTCTTGAAGAAACTGTCGAACGCATCGCCGGCGCGGGCCGGCAGATCGGCGATCAGATGCAATGGCGTAACAAAGAGTGCGATGTAGTAGCGCACCCGGCCGAGATAGTCGAACCGGCTGTCGGCGAACATCAGGATCAGCGACAGCAGGGCCAAGGCCGCCAACTTGTAGCCCTGCGTATTGGATTGTGCGAACAGCGACTTGTTGATGTTGCCCTACCCGAGGCGGCTGCCTCTCTATCGTTGCCTCTCAATCAACCGTCAGCAGATCCAGTGCGTGGGTATCCATCAGTTCCATGGCCTTGCCGCCGCCGCGTGCGACGCAAGTGAGCGGATCGTCGGCGACGATGACGGGCAGGCCGGTCTCTTCGCTCAGCAACTTGTCGAGATCGCGCAGCAGCGCGCCGCCGCCGGTCAGCACGAGGCCGCTTTCGGCGATGTCGGATGCCAGTTCGGGCGGCGATTGTTCGAGTGCGCTCTTCACCGCCTGCACGATGGACGACAGCGGCTCCTGCAGCGCTTCGAGAATTTCGTCGCTGTTCAGCGTGAAGCTGCGCGGCACGCCTTCGGCCAGATTGCGGCCGCGCACGTCGATCTCGCGGATTTCCTTGCTGGCGAAGGCGCAGCCGATTTCCTTCTTGATGCGCTCGGCGGTGGCGTCGCCGATCAGCGAGCCGTAGTTGCGCCGCACATGCGTGGTGATGGCTTCGTCCATGCGGTCGCCGCCGACGCGCACTGATTCGGAATAGACGACGCCGTTGAGCGAGATGATCGCAATCTCGGTGGTGCCACCGCCGATGTCGACCACCATCGAACCACTGGCCTGATCGACCGGCAGGCCGGCACCGATCGCCGCCGCCATCGGCTCTTCGATCAAGCGCACTTCGCGCGCACCGGCACCCATGACGGATTCCTTGATCGCGCGACGCTCGACCTGGGTCGATTTGCACGGCACGCACACCAATACGCGCGGACTCGGCCGCACGAAGCTGTTCTCGTGCACCTTGTGGATGAAGTGCTGCAGCATCTTCTCCGTTACCTGGAAGTCGGCGATCACGCCGTCCTTCAGCGGACGGATGGCGGTGATGTTGCCAGGCGTACGGCCCAGCATGCGCTTGGCGTCGGCACCGACTGCAGTGACAGTCTTCTGGCCGTTGTGGATGCGGATGGAAACTACGGAGGGCTCATTCAGGACGATGCCGCGGTCGCGGACGTAAATGAGAGTATTGGCCGTTCCCAGATCGATCGACAAATCGTTCGAGAACATGCCTCTTAATTTCTTGAACATTGACTTAGTGATACCTCTAACAGAATCTCTGGCAGGGCAGGCAGATTGCGCTGATTCAGTGGCGCGGGAGACTGGCTGCTTTTGCGGGCTCTTTTACGGGCGGTTTTTGCGAGCCCTTTGGCAAAAAGTTCCAGTATAATTCGCGCTTTTTTGCGGGATGCAACTCTAGCAACGGCACCCGCACAGGGCAAGAAGATTCCGTGGCTCATGCTCTGTCTTACCGGGCGAAAACGCTCACCATCACGCATTGGATATTCCATGACACTCGCACTGAAGGACATCGACAACATCGCCCACCTGGCCCGGCTGCAACTCGGCGACGCCGAGAAGCAGGAAGCGCTGAACAGCATCACCAGCATCCTGCGCATGATCGACCAGATGCAGGCGCTTAACACCACCGGCGTGGAGCCGCTCTCCCACGGTTTCGACGCCGCCCAGCGGCTGCGCGATGACGTCGTCACCGAAACCGATCGGCGCGACACGTTGCTGAAACTGGCACCGAACGCCGCCGATGGCCTGTTCCTGGTGCCGAAGGTGCTGGAGTAATTCATGGCCGACATGCTGCAACAAGGTATTGCCGAGCTGGCCAAGTCGCTGGCCCGCAAGGATTTTTCCAGCGCCGAAGTGACGCGCGCCTATCTCGACCGCATCCATGCCCACAATGGCGACCTCAATGCCTACGTCACCGTGACTGGCGACCTGGCGCTGGCCCAGGCCCAGGCTGCCGACCGCGCCCGTGCCGCCGGCACTGCCTGTACCTGGGCCGGCATTCCGTTTGCCCACAAGGACATCTTCTGCACCACCGGCGTCCGCACCGCCTGCGGCTCGCGCATGCTCGACAATTTCATCGCACCGTACGACGCCACGGTGGTGGCGAAGATGAACGCCGCCGGCATGGTGATGTTGGGCAAGACCAACATGGACGAGTTCGCGATGGGTTCGTCGAACGAAACGTCCTGGTATGGCCCGGTAAAAAACCCCTGGAATCGCCAACTGGTGCCCGGCGGCTCATCGGGCGGCTCGGCCGCCGCCGTTGCCGCCCATCTGTGCCCGGCGGCCACCGCCACCGACACCGGCGGCTCCATCCGCCAGCCGGCTTCGTTCTGTGGTCTTACCGGCATCAAGCCGACTTACGGCCGCGTCTCGCGCTGGGGCATGATCGCGTTTGCCTCCAGCCTCGACCAGGCCGGCGTGCTGACGCGCAGCGCCGAGGACGCCGCCATCCTGATGCAGATGATGTCCGGCTTCGATCCGAAGGATTCCACCAGCGTCGATCTGCCGGTGCCCGATTACCTCGCCTCGCTCGAGCAACCGTTGAAAGGCTTGCGCATCGGCTTGCCCAAGCAGCATTTTGCGCAGGGCCTGAATCCGCAAGTGGAAAAACTGATTCGCAACGCACTGGCCGAATTTGAAAAGCTCGGCGCCACGCTGAAAGAAGTCAGCCTCGACAACAGCCATCTGTCAGTTTCCGCGTACTACGTCATCGCCCCGGCGGAAGCGTCGGCCAACTTGTCGCGCTACGACGGCGTGCGTTACGGCTATCGCTGCGACAAACCGGCCGACCTGGAAGACCTGTACAAGCGCAGCCGCGCCGAAGGTTTCGGTGCCGAGGTGAAACGCCGCATCATGGTCGGCACTTATGCTCTGTCGGCCGGCTTCTACGATGCCTACTACATCAAGGCGCAGAAGATCCGCCGTTTGATCAAGGACGATTTCGACCGCGCGTTCAACGATGTCGACGTCATCATGGGCCCGACTTCGCCGCACACGGCGTTCGCGCTCGGCTCGAAAAACAAGGATCAGGATCCAGTGGCGATGTACCTCGAAGACATCTACACCATCGCGGTGAACCTCGCCGGCCTGCCGGGACTGTCGATACCGGCCGGCTTGGTCAATGGCTTGCCGGTGGGATTGCAGATCGTCGGCCGCGATTGGTCGGAAGGCCAGTTGCTCAACATCGCGCACAAATTCCAGCAGGCCACCGATTGGCACACGCGCACGCCGGGTGTTGGTCCTGGTGTGAGTGGGGAGAAATAACATGGCCTGGGAAACCGTCATCGGCCTGGAAGTCCACGTCCAGCTCTCGACCAAATCGAAATTGTTCTCCGGCTCCAGCACGCAGTTCGGTGCCGAACCCAACACGCAGGCCAGCATCTACGACCTCGCGCTACCGGGCACATTGCCGGTACTGAACGGCGAAGCATTGCGTATGGCGGTGAAGTTCGGTCTCGCCATCGGTGCCGAGATCGGCAAGAAATCGGTGTTCGACCGCAAGAACTATTTCTACCCTGACCTGCCGAAGGGCTATCAGACCAGCCAGCTGAATCATCCAACCGTCGGCAAGGGCTCGTTGACCGTCACCCTCGACGACGGCACCACCAAGACCATCGGCATCACCCGCGCCCACATGGAGGAAGACGCCGGCAAGTCGCTGCACGAACAGTTCCCGCACGACACCGGCATCGATCTCAACCGCGCCGGCACGCCGTTGCTGGAAATCGTGTCGGAGCCGGAAATCCGCAGCGCGAAAGAAGCCGTGGCCTACCTGAAAAAACTGCACTCGCTGATCCTGTACCTCGGCATCAGCGACGGCGACATGTCGCAGGGCTCGATGCGCTGCGACGCCAATGTGTCGGTGCGCAAAGTCGGCGAGACCAGATTCGGCACCCGTGCCGAAATCAAGAACATCAACTCATTCCGCTTCGTCGAGAAAGCCATCCTGGTGGAAGCGCAACGTCAAATTGATCTGATCGAGGACGGCGGCAAGGTAGTGCAGGAAACCCGCCTGTACGATGCCGACAAGAACGAAACCCGCTCGATGCGCAGCAAGGAAGTGGCGAACGATTACCGCTATTTCCCCGAGCCGGACCTGTTGCCGGTCGTGATCGACGATGCCTTCATCGAAGCCGTGCGCGCCACGCTGCCGGAATTGCCGGATGTGAAAGCGGCGCGCTTCCAGCAGCAATATGGCCTCAGCGAATACGACGCCAACGTACTGGCCGCTCATCGCGACACCGCCGACTTCTACGAAA
>DATJXP010000444.1:0-3492 GCA_035500035.1 Candidatus Acidiferrum sp.
GTCTGCAACAGACACCTTTTTGCCGGATTTCATTTCGACGGCGGTTTTTTCATTCTGCCTGAGCTTCGGGGCCCGGCAGTTCAGTGACTATTCAGACGGGAATTACTACACTTTGCCCCGAAGGATGATAGGTGTTACCGAGTTCTGGAGGTATCTGCTATGAAAATCAAATTCGGTTGGGCTTTGTTGGTTCCCCTCGCCTTGGTTTCGTCGATGGCCATGGCCCGGCATGGCGTGGTTGGTGGTTATGTCGGTTTTCGCCCCGGCCCTATCGTGACGGTACCGCGCTACGTCTACCGCCCTTATTACGGCGTGGGAGTCGGCGTCGGTATAGGGATCGGTCTTGGGCTGAGTCCATACTGGGGCTACCCCTATTACCCGTATTACTCGTCGGCGCCCGTGGTGGTCGAACGCAACACCATCGTCGAACAACCGTCGACCGGTGCCGACGTGATCGTGCCCTACGACAATGCTCCACCAGCGCGCAGCCTGCTGCGCGATCTGCAAGGCCACTGCTACGAGCGGACCTATGCGAACGGACGTGAGACCCGCGTCGAACTCGATCCGTCCGAATGCAATTTCTGACGAATCAATGGTTGGTGTGATGGTCAGGGACCAAGGCCCATCAAGCCCGGCTACGCCCAATATGCCGGGTATGCTTTGGTCTCTGACGTTTTTTTCATGAACCGGCTTCACAGCCATCTCCTGTTGATTGGCGCTGATCAGGACCAGTCGCTTCGAACGCCGCAGGCGCTTCCTGAACTGGCCTCACAGCCATCTCCTGTTGATTGGCGCTGATCAGGACCAGTCGCTTCGAACGCCGCAGGCGCTTCCTGAACCGGCTTCACAGCCATCTCCTGTTGATTGGCGCTGATCAGGACCAGTCGCTTCGAACGCCGCAGGCGCTTCATGAGCCGACGGTTCGCAAGATGCGGACTAGAGTTTGATCTTGATCGAAGCGCCGCCCCAGTCGTTGCGGGCGATCGCGATTTCGCCGCCGTAGGAGCTGACGATTTCCGCCACCACCGCCAGCCCGATGCCCTGCCCGCTCTTGACCGTATCCGCACGCGCGCCGCGTTGCAGCACGTACTGGCGCTGATATTCGGCGATGCCGTCGCCGTCGTCGTTGAATTCGAGCCAGAGCCCCTTGCCCTTCTGCTCCGCCTTCACCTGCACGCGTGCACGGCCGTATTTGAAGGCGTTGTCGAGCACGTTGCCGCATAGTTCCATCAAATCGCTTTCCTCGCCGAAGAATTGCACCGTCGGTACCACCTCAAGCGAGACTGTAGTCGTCTTGTCGCGATACACCTTCTGCAACGCATTGCCAAGGCGCTCCAACACCGGCAACACCGCCACCGGCTTGGCCAGCACTGCCTTGCTGCTCTTGACCGCCCGCTTGAGTTGATACGACACGATCTGGTCCATGCGTTGCAGTTGCTCGCGCATTTCCTTGCGCTGCACTTCGGTGACCTGGCTGGTGGTGTCGGACTCCTGCAGCGCCGACGACAGCACCGCCAGCGGCGTTTTCAGGCTGTGCGCGAGATCTCCCAGCAAGGTGCGGAAACGGTTCTGCCGTTCGCGCTCATTCTTGATCAGCAAATTGAGGTTGTGGGTCACCGGGATCAGTTCGCGCGGATATTGCTGCTGCAATTCGTCCTGCGCGCCGCTCTCGATCGCCGACACGTCTTTTGCCAGATGCTGTAATGGTCGCAGTCCCCAGCGCAGCAGCAGGTATTGCGCGATGCTGAGCAGAACCGTCAGCGCACCGACCCATAGATATAGCGTTGACTGGAATTCGCGGATTTCAGCGGCAGTGGGCGCGGTCGATTCCATCACGACAAAATAAAAATACTGGCCCAGCGTTTCCCAATAAGTGCGGTAACTGGCCCAGGCCAGCGTGCCCTGGCCGGGAATATCGACCTCGCCGTACAACGTGCGTCCCGGTGGCTGGCGCGTGTTCAGCAGCAGCCGCGACTCCGGGTTCAGCGTCAACGCCGACGGGCTGCGCCACAATTCACGACCGTTGGCATCGAAGATGAAGCCGTACAAACCAGAATCGATCTGGTTGAAGCGGGCCTCCTCCAGATCCGGCAGGAAGAACCGCCGGCCTTCCGGTTCGGCGACGCCGAGCAGCGCATAAACCTGTAATTGCAGCCGTTCGGCGACGGCGGCGGCCGTGCTGCGCTCATACGCACGCTCGAGTACGAAACCGGCAAAACCGAGAAAGAGCACCAAGAGGACACCGAAAGCCAGCACCAGGCGCCGGCGCATCGAGTAGGACGTCTCAGCGCTTGTTTGCGGGTACATTGAAGCGGTAACCCTGACCGCGGATGGTGTCGATGGGTTTCAGCGACTCGTCGGGATCGAGTTTCTGGCGCAGGCGACGGATGAACACTTCCAGCACGTTGCTGTCGCGATCATGATCCTGCTCGTACAGGTGCTCGGTGAGTTCGGACTTGGAAACCACCTTGCCGGGATGCAGCATCAGGTACTCGAGCACCTTGTATTCGAATGCGGTCAGCTCGACTTCCGTGCCGCTCACCATGAGTTTCTTCGCCGTGGTATCGAGGCTGAGATGGGCAAATTCCAGCGCAGGTTTGGCGAAGCCGGCCGCACGCCGCAACAGGGCATTGAGGCGGGCCCGGATTTCTTCGATCTGAAACGGCTTGACCACGTAGTCGTCGGCACCGGCATCGAGGCCAGCGACCTTGTCGGTCCAGTTATCGCGCGCGGTCAGGATCAGGATGGGAAACACCAGCCCCTTGCCGCGGATGGCCTTGATCAGCGAAATGCCGTCGAGTTCGGGCAGACCCAGGTCGATGATGGCGGCGTCATAGCCGTATTCACTGGCCTGGAACAATGCAGTCTTGCCGTTGCTGGAGCTGTCGACCACGAACGATTGGTCTTCCAGCGCCTTGACCAGGCGCGCCCGCAACAAGTCTTCGTCTTCAACAACCAACAGTCGCATGTCAGAGAGGCCGCAGCGTTATTTGGAGGGACGGAGCACGGCGCCGCTTTCGGCATCGACGAACACGTTGTACACGGTGCCGCCGTCCATCATGCGTACGCGCCAGTGATCACCTTCGCGCCGTACTCCCAGAACCTGGCCCGGATAGGCACCGCGGGCGAGATCGGAAGCTTTGCGCTGGGTGATGGAAGAAGATTGATCCTGGGGATCGGATGGCGTCGCCAGGTCGTGCTGGACGCGCATGTGATCCATGTTGTGGTCGTTGCCGCCGTGCTGCTTACGCAACTGATCGGCAAATTGGCCCAACAGGCCCTGTCCGCTGGCCAATGGCGCCAGCAGACAGTTGCACATCAGAAGAACAAGCAAGGCTTTCATTTTCGCCGACCATTTCTATACCAATCTATACCAAATCTACACCGAATCTCTGTCCGGATGCTGTACGAGTCAGATGGGTTGGCTGTGGGACCCGGTGGGGGTTGTTACAACGCCTACCGCACCGCTTCCACGCTCACCCGGATTTTCAC
>DATJXP010000445.1:0-3829 GCA_035500035.1 Candidatus Acidiferrum sp.
AAATCACCCTGGGATAAATAATGCGGCTGGAAGCCCTGACGCCACCGGTACCGATCACCGATAGCCACGATCTCAGCCAGTTCAATTGCGGTGTAGCGACGCTGGATGAATGGCTGCGCAAGCGCGCGCTCAAAAACGAAAAAGCTGCGGCCTCGCGCACCTATGTCACTTGCGACGGTAGTCGTGTAGTGGGCTATTACTGCCTTGCTGTCGGCGCCGTGGCATTACAGGATGCGCCGAAGAAAATGACGCGCAACATGCCGGACCCGATTCCTGTGATGGTGCTGGGCAGATTGGCCATCGACAAGGCGTATCACAACAAGGGAATCGGTACGGCGCTGCTGCAGGATGCAGTGCGCCGTACGGTGCAGGCAGGAAAAATTGCGGGAGTGTCGGCTTTGTTGGTGCATGCGCTCTCGGAAGAAGCCAAACGGTTCTATCTTTCGTGCGGGTTCGTCGAATCGCCGGTGCAGGCCATGACGTTGTGCCTGAGGTTGGTGGATGTGATGGACGTGCTGACGAAGTCGTAGCCGGCTCTCTACTGCGGAATGGTACGACTCTGGATCAACCACTTGCCGTTGCGCTTGACGACGATATCGTCGTAGGTGCCGGCGTTGCTGACCGTGAACGGGCCGCCGGCGGGGCCGGAGATGATCTGCCAATACGAGCGATGATGCGCTTCGGTGGCGCTGGTGAATTCGATCAGCGTGTTGGTGATGGAGTGGAAACTCTTGGTGGGCTTGTCGGTGGCGGGTGCTGAATCCTTGCGCTCCTTGGCGGCGGTGATGAACTTGCGGATGGCGTCTTTGCCGTGCAGATCGTTGCCGACGAACTTGAAAGAAGCATCATCGGCAAACACGCTCACATAACCTTCGACATCGAGCGCATCGTAAGAGTGCGCGTATTTGACGATCAATTGCTGGATGGCAACGGTGTCTTCGGCGCGAGTGCTGGCAGCGGGTTCGGCAGCGAACACTGATTGAACAAGGGCGGTAACTACGGCGAGCAGAGCTAACAGAGTGGGCTTGAACAGGCGCAGCATGAGGAACTCCTTTTTCTTGTTGGTGGGGTAGGGTGGTGCGGGCTGAAAATCATTCGTCCCAACGGCCAAGGGTTTTGCCGTCGGCCAGTTTGGCGCCGATAAAGGCACCACCGGGCGTGCCGTCGCGCATCGCATTGATTCTTACCTTGATGCCAGTGCCGGGCGGGAACGTCGAAGGGCGCACGCCCTGGCGGCCCAGCTGATTGGGGCTGCCCCATTCCAGGCTCCATTCCACCACCTTGCCGTTGGCGTCCGTCACGCTCACCTGCAACCAGGTGTGCGGATTGGTGAACTGGAATTCCTTGATAGTGCCGCTCAATTCCGTCACGTGGTCATGATCGAACATGGCGTCGGAATGATGCGCCAGTGCTGGCGTAGTGAAGCCGAATGCGGCGATGGCGGCCAACAGTAGCGAACGCAGTTTATTCATGGCGGTTTTCTCGCGTGAGATAGCACTCATTTGGCAGTGGCTGGTTGATCGATGATTTTTCCATCCGGCCCGATGGTGTAGGTCCAGCCGGTTTTCGGATCCACCGGATTGCGATTGTTTTCGTTGCAGGCGTAGTCGTACACGCGCGCGCCTTTTTCCTGCTTGCTAAACAGCTTGGTGACGACCCACGGTTTGGTCAGCGCCTTGCTGTCGTCTATCGTCATCTGCACTTCCAGCTGGCCGTTGGTGGTGATGTGCATGCGCGTCACCACATGCGCGGCATCGCTCAGCGTGAGGCCAGTGCGATCCACCAGCGTGCGGCCGCTGTCGGAACTGTGCAGGCTCAACGTGTCGAACACCAGCGTGTCGCCTTCCCAGTGGCCGACGGAATCGCCGGTGTGCGTGGGCCAGCGATCAGCCGCCGCCGGATGCGCGCGGCCATCGGTGTAGATGCGCATCACGTTGGGGCCGTTCTCGGCGATGATCCACACCTGCTGCGGGGTAACCGCAAACTCGTACACGTCGGGCAGATTGAACAGGCGCGGAAACCCGGCCGGAATGCCGCAGAAGGAATTGGGATCGGGCAGTATGCCCTTGTCGCGCAGCGCCAGGTTGGCCTGGTATTTGGCTTCGTACTCGGCGTTGTAGGGCGGATGCTCGCGCACGCCCGGCGTGGTGGAACCGCCTTGCCCGGTTTGCGTGGCGCGATCGAACACAGTGCCGCCTTGCATGGCCCACACGCCGCTCCAGTCGGGGGTGGCGGCCTGGGCCGTGGCCAGCCACATCAAAGACAGCAAGGCCGGCGCGGCGTGCGAGAGAGTTCGTGCGTGGCGATGCGGCATGGGTGGGCGCCAGACGGGAAGTGAGTGGCGGATCATTTAGCACCGATTGGTTTTGGGAGTAAAGCGGGGGTATCCGGTCCAGAGCCAAGAGATTGCTTCAGGGATGCTGGACATGGATAATACGATTTATATGAATTATCCGTATTTTGCGAGGTGCCCATGGCCAGAATAAGTTCAGCCGAATTCCAGAAGGAGTTCGGCCGGTTCCGGGTGGAAGCACACAAGGATGCCGTCATCATCACCAATCACGGTCGTGATGATCTGGCGCTGATTTCGGCAGCCGAGTTCAAGCGGCTCAAGGCGCTCGACCAGCAGGCTTTTGCCGCGCACGAGCTGCCGGCCCATATCATCGCCGGGCTCGGCTCCGAACCAATCCCCAAAGCAGCCTACAAATTCGATTCTGAATACAAACGGAAGAAATGAACGACAAACCGGAAGTCGGTCTCGTCATTCGCCATTTGTATTTGTGGCGATATGAGGAGACGCATGGCAAGGACCAGGGCCGCAAGGCGCGGCCTTGCGTCATTATTCGCATTCATGAAAATGCGGAAGGCGAAACCGAAGTCTACATTGCGCCGCTTACCCATGTTGATCCGGGTAACGACAAGATTTCACTCGAAATTCCGCAGGCAACCAAGCGCCGCCTCAAGCTGGATCAGGAAAAATCCTGGGTTATCACCAATGAGGTCAATCGTTTCACCTGGAAAGGCCCGGATGTGGTGGCCACTCCGTCGGGGGCGTTTGCGTATGGATATCTGCCTGCTGGCTTCATCAAGGTGGTCATTCAGCAGATTCGGGATAATGCAATCAACAAGCAACTGGGCGTTGTTGAGCGGGATGATGAAAACCTGAAGCGCCATATCAAGGAAGAAGTGGCTGCCCGCACAAAAAGGGGGCAAGTGGCCACTAAGGCAAAAAAGTAGTACTCAGTATATTGGCTGTTGCCGGGGGGTGTTTTGAAGGGCTGCTTCCGCTGTTTTTTCACGCAGTTCACGCATAACATCGCTTACGCTTTGCGACCAGCGAGCCAACACCTTCTTTCATCTGCTCGAGTACCTGCTCAACCTAGGGAGTAAAAAAATGAAAACGAAATCGCATGTGTCCCTTTTTGCATTTGCATTGGCGTTGCCAGTGTGCCTGCTGCTTGGCGGCATCACCAGCGTCCAGGCCAAGGAAGAACTCTGGTCGAAACCTGCCACCTGGCCTGACAAGAAAGTGCCGGCCGCCGGCGACAAGGTCGAAATTCCGAGTGGCAAGGACGTGGTGCTTGACGTCACTACGCCCGCGTTGGGCGGTATCACGATCAACGGCAAACTGAGCTTCTCCGACAAGGCTGACCTCGAACTGTCCACCGAGTGGATCATGGTGCACGGCGAGCTGCAGATCGGCACCGAAGCCAAACCCTATACGCACAAGGCCACCATCACGCTGACCGACAACGTCAAAGGCGAGCAGATGATGGGCATGGGCGACCGCGGCATCATGCTGTCGGGTGGCACGTTGAACCTGCACGGT
>DATJXP010000446.1:0-3504 GCA_035500035.1 Candidatus Acidiferrum sp.
TACGCTCGAGGGGCAGACGGCGTTGATGAGCGTGGTGCGGACGCCGAATGTCGATGCGGCCGAGTTGCTCATCAAGAAAGGCGCCAACGTCAATGCGCGTGAAAGCTGGCGTGGGCAGACGGCGTTGATGTTTGCCAGTGCGCAGAGCCAGCCGGCGATGGTGGAGTTGTTGCTCAAGCATGGCGCCAAGCCGGATGAAGTTTCCCATGAAGAAGAATGGGAGCGGCAAGTCACCGCCGAGCCGCGGCCGCAGAGCCGGCCGTTCGGCGCTTTCACGGCGTTGCTGTTCGCGGCGCGCGAAGGTTGCGTCGGTTGCACGAAGGCGCTGGTGCAGCATAAGGCCGATATCAATCAGGTCGATCCCAATGGCATTACGCCGTTGCTGATGGCGACGTTGAATGCGCGTTGGGATGTCGCGGCTTACTTGATCGAGGCCGGCGCCGACGTCAATCGTTGGGACACTTGGGGCCGTTCGCCGCTCTACTCTACCGTTGATTACAACACGGTGCCGCGCGGCGGTCGGCCGGATCGGCCGTCGCAGGATGCGACTTCGCCGGTACAAGTGGCGACGATGCTGCTCGACAAAGGCGCCAATCCCAATGTGATGCTGAAAGTGTTTCCGCCCTACCGCTCGCTCGGCAACGACCGCGGCGGCGACAGCATGTTGAGTTCCGGCACCACGCCGTTGTTGCGTGCCGCCAAGGCTGCCGATGTGGCGATGGTGGAATTGCTGCTGAAGCGCGGTGCGCTGCCTGACTTGAAGAACTGGCAAGGCTATACGCCGTTCATGGCAGTGGCAGGTCTCGGCACCAACAACGTCGATATCCGCGGCCGTTTCCGCGACGAGAAGAACGGCATTGCCGTCGCCAAAATGCTGATTGCCGCCGGCGTCAACATGAACGCCACCGAAGACCAGGGCCGCCGCGCGATCCACGGTGCCGTGCTGCAGGGCTGGGGCGAGTTCATCAAGTTCATGGTGCAGAACGGCGCCGACCTCAACGCCGAGGACAAATTCGGCAACAGCGCGCTCGATTACGCGATGGGCCGCATCTCCGGCGGCCTGCGTCAGCCGGTCAGCGCCAACAATCCAACCGTGCCGGTGTTGTTGGAGCTTGGCGCCAAGGCCGGATCGGCCCAGAATCGTTCACCCGCCAAACCGCAGCAATAACTTTTATCCATCACACCCCAGAGGGAAACCGCAATGTCCAAGATCCTCGTGCTCTACTACAGCATGTACGGCCACATCGAAACCATGGCGAATGCCGTTGCCGAAGGCGCCCGCAGCGCCGGCGCCGAAGTCGACATCAAACGCGTGCCGGAACTGATGCCGCCGGAAGTGGCGCAGAAAGCCGGCGCCAAGCTGGACCAGGCGGCGCCGATCGCCAAGGTCGATGATCTCGTCAACTACGACGCCATCATCTTCGGTGCGCCTACCCGCTTCGGCAACATGTGCGCGCAGATGCGCAACTTCCTCGACCAGACCGGCGGCCTGTGGTTCACCGGCAAGCTGGTGGGCAAGGTCGGCAGCGTGTTTACTTCCACCGCGTCGCAGCACGGCGGCCAGGAAACCACCCTCACCTCGTTCCATACCACGCTGTTCCATCACGGCATGGTCGTCGTCGGCGTGCCGTACGCGATTCCGGAAATGCAGGAAGGCAACGAAGTGTGCGGCGGCTCGCCGTATGGTGCCACCACCATCGCCCGTGACGGCAGCCGTCAGCCGTCAGAGAAGGAACTGACCATTGCCCGCTTCCAGGGCAAGCACGTCGCCGGCATCGCCGCCAAGCTGGCTGCGAAATAAGCGTTCTACTGGCAACACCGGAAATCCCCGTGAAAACCATGCAGGCCACCGATGCCAGAAACCGTTTTGGCGAACTGCTGAAAGAATCTGGCAAAGGTCCTGTGCTCATCCAGAAAAACGGCCGCGATGTTGCGGTAGTAATGTCAAAAACTGAATTCGACTTGTGCTCCCGAACCGTTTCCAATAAGGAGTTGGTACAGCTTTATCACAAGGAAAGTATCGAGCGGTTCGGGCGCGTGTATAAAGCATTGGCGAAATAAATCGAGGCACGGATACCCGACCACTTCGACATGGAAGAAGCCATAGCCTGAAGTTCGTCATCCAATCGTTGGAAACCAAAAAATTCCGGAAAGCGTTACTGGAAAGCTGGCTGCGCAAGCACACTCGCCGCGCTCGGTAACCCAGTCAACGCTTGGGTCCGACCTGCACGCCCCACGGCGATTTGCCGGTGTTGATCCTGGCCACTATTTTGAAGCTGGCGACGTCGATGACGCTGATATCGTTGGAAGGACCGTTGGCGGAATAGAGCTTGCTGCCGTCAGGACTGATGGCCAAGCCCCACGGACGCCGACTGACCTCCACCGCTGCCTTGATCTTGCCGTTGGCCACGTTCATCGCCAGCACCTGATGGCCGCGGCCGGTAGCGATGTACAGCGTCTGGTTGTCCTTCGCCAACACCAGGCCCATCGGCAACGAGCCTTCCGGTAGCGCGAAGGTGTTCACCACCCTGGCGTTGTCGACATCGATCACGGCGATGCTGGCGCCGACTTCGTTCGAAATGTAGGCGCGCTTGCTGTCGCTGCTGAAGGCGATGTCGCGCGGGCGCAGGCCGGACTTGATTTTCGCCTTGCTCTTGTTGGTGGCGGCATCGATCACGCTGATGTCGCCGTCGATTTCGTTTGTTACGTACACCAACTTGCCGTCCGGCGACACCCGCACGCCTTCCGGTTGCGCGCCCGTCGGCACGGCGGCGATCAGCTCGCCTCGCTCCAGGCCCAGCACGCTGGCCTGGTTGGCGCTTTCGTTCGCCACGTACAGCAGTCCGTTTTTCCAGTCGCCGTCGAACTGTTCCGGATCGAATCCGCCTTGCAGCACGCGCAGCACGGCATGGCTGGCGGTATCGACTTCGGCGATGCCGTCAGCGCTGAAATCCGGTTCCAGCCGGTCGCAGTCTTCGTCCTTCATCGCCGGTGGGCACTTGGGTGCGCCGCTGACGGCAACATACAGCTTGCTGCCGTCGGCATTGAGCTTGAGCCCGCGCGGCCGCTTGCCGACCGGAATCGTCGCCAGCACCTTGTTGGTAATGCCGTCGATGATAGTGACGTCGTTGGAGTCTTCGTTGGTGACATAAACGACATGGCCCTGCGCGAGCGCGAGCCTGGTGCCGAGTGTCAGCAGCATGCCGAGAGCGAGCGATTTGAATGCGCGTTTGAGCATGGATGATTGCGTCTCGTGCGGCGTCGTTGGGAGTGGCAATAGTTGTTTCATTATGCCATCGACTGCGTACAGGACGCTTTTGAGTTCAGTGCTTGCCGGGTCGGGTATTGGGCATGGGGAAACGCCGCAAGTACATCCCTGTAGGCTCGCTCTGCCGCGTCCCTGCGGCAGAGCGTTCCCCACACCCAATACCCAACCCGGCCCCCAGAATTCTGTGCGGCGTCCTTCCATTTCACGACTCGGTAATGAACCTCGAGTGCAAGTCA
>DATJXP010000447.1:0-3897 GCA_035500035.1 Candidatus Acidiferrum sp.
CGAAACCGATGCCGAGTCCGGCGCGGGCATGGGCCGGTACTTTGGCGAGCGATTTGCCGTCGAGCAGGATGTCGCCACCGCTGATCGGCAACAGTCCCATCAGGCATTTCAGCAGCGTGGTCTTGCCGACGCCGTTGCGGCCCATCAGGCAGGTGCAGGAACCGGTGGCGATGTCGAGGCTGAGGTCCCAGATGATCTGCGTGCCGCCGTAGCGCTGGTTGAGGTTGCGGAACTCGATCATGCGTGTTCTCCGAGATACACCTCGATCACCGCGGGGTTGCGCTGGATCTCGTCCATGGTGCCTTCGGCCAGCGTGCTGCCCTGGTGCAGCACGGTGACGGTGCGGGCGATGCTGCGCACGAACTCCATGTCGTGTTCGACCACGATCACCGTGCGTTCGCCGGCGAGCGACGTCAGCAGCTCGGCAGTCTTCTCGGTTTCCTGCGCCGTCATGCCGGCCACGGGTTCGTCGATCAACAACAGGCGCGGATCCGACGCCAGCAGCATGCCGATCTCCAGCCACTGTTTCTGGCCGTGCGACAGCGAACCGGCCAACTGCTGCCGTTGTTCGACCAGGCCTATCGTGTGCAGCACCGAGTCGATGCGGTCGCGCTGCTCGCCGCTCAGCGTGGCGAACAACGCGTGCCATACCCGCTTGCTGGTTTTCAGCGACAGCTCGAGATTGGCGAACACGCTCTGGTGTTCGAACACGGTCGGCTTCTGGAACTTGCGGCCGATGCCGAAGCCGGCGATCTCCGGCTCGTTGTGGCGCAACAGGTCGATGTTCTGGCCGAAGTAAACCGTGCCGCTGTCGCACTGGGTCTTGCCGGTGATCACATCCATCAACGTGGTCTTGCCCGCACCATTGGCACCGATGAGGCAGCGTAACTCGCCGTCGTTGACGTAAAGATTGAGATTGTTCAAGGCCTTGAAGCCGTCGAAGCTGACGGTGAGTCCTTCTATATAGAGGATGACGTTGTGCGAGACATCGATCTTCGATTCCGGTTCGCTGACGACGGCGTCGGGCGCCCTGAAGAAAATTTCCATCAGGCCGTTCCTCCGGTGGCAGGGGTGGAAGCCGCTGCCGCGGCCTTGCGCTGCAACAGCCCGGCCAGTCCCTTCGGCAGGAACAGCGTGACGACGACGAACAGCGCACCCAGCAGGTACAGCCAGCTGTCCGGTAGCAGTGCGGTGAAGCGCGTCTTGGCGTAGTTGACCAGCAGCGCACCGGCCACCGCGCCATACAGCGTGTTGCGGCCGCCCACCGCCACCCATACCACCACTTCGATCGAGTTGATCGGCGCGAACTCGCCGGGATTGATGATGCCGACCTGCGGCACGTACATGATGCCGGCCAGCGCGGCCAGCACGGCGGAATACACGAACAGCCACACTTTATAGTCGAAAGTGCGGTAACCGAGGAAACGCGCACGCGCTTCGCCGTCGCGGATGGCCAGGATCACGCGGCCCATGCGCGAACGCATGATGAACTGGCTGGCAAGATAGGCAGCCAGCAGCAGCAACGCCGTCAGTATGAACAGCACGACGCGCGTCGCGTCATGATGCAGGTCGAAGCCGAGCAAATCCTTGTAGTCGGTGAGGCCGTTGTTGCCGCCGAAACCCATCTCGTTGCGGAAGAAGGCCAGCATCAACGCGTAGGTCAGCGCCTGCGTGATGATCGACAGATAGACGCCGGTGACGCGCGAGCGGAACGCCAGCCAGCCGAACACGAACGCCAGCAGGCCCGGCACCAGTAATGCCATCAGCATCGCGAACCAGAAGTGGTTCATGCCGTGCCAGTACCACGGCAGGTGATCCCAGTTGAGGAACACCATGAAGTCGGGCAGCAGCGGATTGGCATAGACGCCGCGCGTGCCGATCTGCCGCATCAAATACATGCCCATCGCGTAGCCGCCGATGGCGAAGAAGGCGCCGTGGCCGAGACTGAGGATGCCGCAGTAGCCCCAGATCACGTCCACCGACAGCGCCAGCAGCGCGTAGCACAGGTATTTGCCGAGCAACGTCACGGTGTAGGTACTGGCGTGCAGCGCGGAACCTTCCGGCACCGCCAGGTTCAGCAACGGCACCAGCAGGCACAACAACAGCAGCGTCACGATCAGGCCCGCGCTGCCGGCGCTGTTGCCGCGCAAGGCGTTCATCAGGGTCGGCGGTGTCATCGAACTCATTCGGCGGCCCTGCCTTTCTGCGGAAACAGACCCTTGGGTTTCTTCTGGATGAACAGGATGATGAACACCAGGATCAGGATGTTGGCCAGCACGGCGCCGGTGTGCTCTTCCAGGAACTTGTTGATGATGCCGAGCGAGACCGCGGCCACCAGCGTGCCGATCAGGTTGCCGACGCCGCCGAACACCACCACCATGAACGAATCGATGATGTAACTCTGGCCGAGGTTGGGGCCGACGTTGGTCAACTGGCTCAGCGCGACGCCGGCGATGCCGGCGATGCCGGAGCCGAGCCCGAAGGTCAGCGCATCGACCACGTCGGTGCGCACGCCCATCGCCTGCGCCATCGCGCGGTTCTGCGACACGGCACGCACGTACAGGCCGAGCGAGGTTTTCTTGAGGATCACCACCAGCAGCGCGAACACCACCAGCGCGAACACCAGGATGTACAGGCGGTTGTAGGTCAGCGACATCACCGGGTTGATCTGCAGCGAACCGCTCATCCAGCTCGGGCTTTGCACCAGCCGGTTCAGCGGCGAGAAAATGGTGCGCACGCCCTGTTGCAGGATCAGGCTGATGCCGAAGGTGGCGAGCAAGGTTTCCAGCGGCCGCCCGTTCAGATAGCGGATGACGAAACGCTGGATGATCATGCCGACCAGTGCCGACACCAGGAACGCGGCGGGCACTGCCACGTACAAGGAATAGTCGATGCTGTTCGGCATCAGCAGTTGCACGACGTAGGTGGTATAGGCGCCGAGCATCAGCATCTCGCCGTGCGCCATGTTGATGACGCCCATCACGCCGAAGGTGACGGCGAGACCGATGGCGGCCAGCAACAGCACCGAACCGAGACTGAGGCCGAAGAACAACTGCTCGATGAACTGGTAGAAATCGATCTTGCCCTGGATCTTCGCCAGCGCGGTGTTGGCGGCGGCACGCACGGCGGCGCTGGCGCCGGCATGGGCACCGCCGGCCTGGAACGAGGCGAGCAGGTTGCGCACCGGCGTGTCGAGCCGGCCGCTCAACGTCGCTATTGCTTTCAGTTGGACATCGTCGTCACTGCTGTCGGCCAGCGTGAACATGGCGATGCCGATTTGCATCAACTGCTTGACGTCGGCGTCGGCTTCCTTGGCCTGCGCCTGCTCGAACAGCGCGGCACTGGTGTCGTCGATCGATTCCAGCATCGCCAGCGCGGCGGCCTTGCGTTCGGCGGGCGAGCCCTGCGTCAGCTTGATGCGGGCGATGGTCTCGCCGAGCAGGGTGCGCAGGCGGTTGTTGACGCGAATCTTGCTGCGATCGCTGCTGTCGGCACCGAAGTCCTTGCCGTCGAGCACCGTAGTGACCTTGTCGGTGCCGTTGTCGTCGCGCACGCGCAGCCAGCTCTTGGCGCTGTCGCTGTAATAGAGTTCGCCTTCCTGCATGGCCTGGAACAGCGGCAGCAGGTTGCGGCCGCCGGATTCGGCCAGTTTTTCGACGATGTCGGCACTGTCGGCAAGGCTGGCGGTGCTGAGGGCTTGCAGCAGCGCATCGGTACTTTGCGTACTTTGCGCCGCGGCGGGGGAATTGGGAGTTGCTGTGCCCGCGGGTGGTGCGTCGGCCGCCCACGCGCCGTTGCGGCAACAGGCAAGAGCAATGGTTACTGAAAGAATCTGAACAACCGTTTTTACAACCGTTTTCACGGGCACTCCAACATACTGTACTGCAAAAAGGGACA
>DATJXP010000448.1:0-8681 GCA_035500035.1 Candidatus Acidiferrum sp.
GGTTTGCTGTGCGGTTCGGCGGCGTGGGCGCAGTGCAAGGATCCCGGCAGTACCATGCTGTGGCAGGTGGAAGGCGGCAATGGCGCTTCGGTGTCGCTGCTGGGTTCGATACATGTAGGCAAACCTGATTTCTATCCGTTGCCAGCCGTGGTGGACCAGCGCTTTCGCGGCGCGAATACCCTGGTGTTCGAAGTCGATCCGGCATCGGCGCAGTCGCCGGAAGCCGTGGTCAGCATGCAGGCGCGCGGCATGCTGGCGGGCGACAAGACGCTGGAACAGATCATCGATGCCCAGACCATGACGTCGTTGAAGGATGTCATGCAGAAGCAGAACATGCCGATGATGGTCGTCGAACGCATGAAGCCGTGGATGATCAGCATGGTGCTGACGGCGCTGCAGGTACAGGCGCTCGGTTACGATCCGCAATATGGCGTCGAGAGCTATCTGGTCAGCCACAAGCCGGCCTCGACTGCGATCGCCGAGTTGGAAAGTCTCGATTCGCAGTTGGCGCTGCTGGATTCGTTCGATCAGGCCACCTTGTTGCGTTACTCGCTGCAGGATTACTCGGACACCTCGAACCAGATGGAAGCGATGGTCAGTGCCTGGCGCTGCGGCGACCACCGCAGGCTGGCCGACATCCTGTTCGAGGCGAGGCAGCAACTGCACAACCAGCCGCCGGCCCAGGCCGCCGCGTTGGAAAAGCTGATGCGCCAGTTGTTCGACGAGCGCAACGTGCACATGGCGGACAAGATCGAGGGCTATCTGAAGACCGGCAAGGGGTCCTACCTGGTAACGGTCGGCGCCGGCCATCTGCTGGGCGACGGTAGCGTCATCGCACTGTTGCAGCAGCGGGGTTTCAAGGTCACGCCAGTCCGGTCAAAGTGAGCCGGCGGGCGGGTTTACTCGCCCTGCCGATCCACGGATAATGCCGCTCCTTCGGTTTATGGTGTCTCTTGTCGGTCCCCCCGCAATGACAGGTTGTGAACCCCGTCAGGCCCGGAAGGGAGCAGCGGTAGCAATTGATGCATGTGCCGGGGTGCGGCTGGCAAGAGATACCACCCGATCAGTGTTTTTCCCTGAATCCACCGAACTGCGCTCCCGATGAGTTACCAGGTTCTGGCCCGCAAATGGCGTCCGCGCACTTTCAGCGAGATGGTGGGGCAGGGGCATGTGCTGCAAACGCTGATCCACGCGCTCGACACCAACCGGCTGCATCACGCCTACCTGTTCACTGGTACCCGTGGCGTCGGTAAAACCACCATCGCCCGCATCCTGGCCCGCTGCCTCAATTGCGAAACCGGCGTCACCTCGAAGCCGTGTGGCGAGTGCAGCGCCTGCCGCGAAATCAACGAAGGCCGTTTCATCGACCTGATCGAAGTCGACGCCGCCTCCCGCACCAAGGTGGAAGACACCCGCGAGCTGCTCGAGAACGTGCAATACGCGCCCAGCCGTGGCCGCTACAAGGTATTCCTGATCGACGAAGTGCACATGCTGTCGAATCACAGCTTCAACGCCTTGCTGAAAACGCTGGAGGAACCGCCGCCGCACGTGAAGTTCCTGCTGGCCACCACCGATCCGCAGAAGTTGCCGGTCACCGTGCTGTCGCGTTGCCTGCAGTTCAACCTGAAAAATCTCAGCCCGGAAAAACTGGTCGAACATCTCAAGTACATCCTCGGCCAGGAACAGATCGTTTTCGAAGAGCCGGCATTGTGGCAACTGGGCCGCGCCGCGCATGGCAGCGTGCGCGACTGTTTGACCCTGCTCGACCAGGCCATCAGTTTTTGCGAAGGCAAGCTGACTGCAGCCGGCGTCGGCGAGTTTCTCGGCAGCATCGACCGTACCGTCATCCTGCATTTGATGCAGGCGCTGATCGCACAGGATGCCACCGTCGCGCTCGATGTCATCCGCCAGGTAGCCGATTCGTCGCCGGATTTCGCCGTGGTGCTGCAGGAGTTGCTGTCGTGGCTGCACCGCATCGCCATCGCCCAGGCCGTGCCGGAGGCCATCGACAACAGCCAGGGCGATCGCGAGCAGGTGCTGGCCCATGCTGCCGCGCTCAGCGCCGAGAACGTGCAACTGTATTACCAGATCGCGCTGAAAGGGCGCGAAGATCTACCGCTGGCACTCGATGCGCGCAGCGGGCTCGAAATGACTTTGCTGCGCATGCTGGCGTTTACGCCGCAATTGCCGGGTAAAACCGCTGCTGCCGTCAAGCCTGGTGTCGCTGCCGACACCGGGCAAAAAAAAAAGCTGACGCCTGAACTGGCGGTGGTGACGGTAGCCGCGGCACCGCCTGCCGCCATCAAACCGCCCACCATCCAGCCGAAACCCGAACCACCGGTAACGCAAACGGGCACGCCACCCACGCCTGCTGCCGTGGCGCCAGCCGCGGCAACGGTTTCGATGCGCCCGTTGGCCTTGGCCGAATTCAGCACCGATAGCTGGATAACGGTGCATGCCCAGCTCGGTTTGAGCGGTGTCACCCGCAGCATCGCCGGACACTGTGCGCTGGCCGGTGTCGACGGCAGCAAGGTGGCGCTGGTGCTGGACAGCCAGCATGGTGCCTTGTTCAATGAGGAACATCGCAAACGGCTGGAACAGGCGTTGACCGATTATTTCGGGCAGCCGGTGGCGTTGCTGGTCACGCTCGGCAAGCCACCGGCCGAGACGCCTTCGGCAAGGCGCTTGCGGCTCGAAGACGAGCGCAAACTGGCAGCCGTGCACGACTTCACGCACGATCCGGCGGTGCAGGCGCTGGTGCAGCGTTTTGGCGCCGAAATCAACTACGACAGTATCAGTCCGCTCGATAACATCTGACATGCATCATTCACCGTTGATCCAGCAGTTGATCGACGCATTCCGGCGCTTGCCGGGCGTCGGCAGCAAGACCGCGCAGCGCATGGTGCTGTATTTTCTCGAACGCGACCGCGAGGGCGGCCGTCAACTGGCGGCGGCGCTGACCGCGGCGATGGACGGCATCGGTCAGTGCAGGCTGTGCCGCACGTTGTCGGAAAAGGAACTGTGTCCCGTTTGCTCGCACCCCGGTCGCGATCACGGCACGGTGTGCGTGGTGGAAACGCCGGCTGACGTGTTCGCGATCGAGCAAACCGCCGCCTATCGCGGACTCTATTTCGTGTTGATGGGGCATTTGTCGCCGATCGATGGCATCGGTCCGGAACAACTGGGCATCGGCGAACTGGTGCAGCGTGTCAGCGATTCGCAAGTCACCGAGGTGATCCTCGCCACCAACCCGACCGTCGAAGGCGAGGCCACTGCCTGGTACGTCGCCGAGCAGTTGAAAACCGAGGCGCTGGCAGCGCGCGGCTTGCGCGTCAGCCGCATCGCCCACGGCGTGCCGATGGGGGGCGAACTCGAATACATCGACGGCAGCACACTGATGCATTCATTGAGCGGGCGCCAGTTGCTGACCGCGCCGGGCAAGAATTGATGACGATGGACACCCCTGTGACTGCACCTGTCTTGCCGGCGCCAACTTATACGGTCGTCACCACCGACGCCGAACTGGCAGTGGCCTGCGCGCGCTGGCAGTTGAGCGAAGCGCTGGGACTCGACACCGAATTCATGCGTGTCAGCACGTTCTATCCTGAACTCGGCCTGCTGCAGGTGGCTGACGGCGAGCAGGTCACGCTGATCGACCCGCTCGGCATCAAGGATTGGCAGCCATTCAAGGCGTTGATGCTGAATCCGGCCATCGTCAAGGTGGTGCATTCCTGCTCGGAAGACTTGCTGGTATTCATTACCTTCCTGCAATCGGTGCCGATGCCGATCTTCGACACCCAGATCGCCGCGGCGTTGCTGGGCGAAGGCAGTTCGCTGAGCTACCAGAACCTGGTCAAGCAGCGTTTCGGCGTCGAGGTGCCAAAGACGGAAACCCGGTCCGACTGGCTGCAGCGGCCGCTGACGCGCGAACAACTCGACTATGCCGCGCTCGACGTGGCTTACCTGGTGCAATGCTGGCGCGCCCAGCGTGATGCCTTGCAACAGCAGGGCCGCGAAACCTGGCAGCAGGAGGAATGCCTGCGGCTGGCAGATATCTACCGCAGCGAATTCTCCGGTGATTTCAGCGATTATTACCTCAACTTCAAATCCGGCTGGCAACTGCGGCCGCGCTCGTTGCTGGCACTGCAGAAGCTCGCCAACTGGCGCGAACAACGCGCGCGTAAACGCAACCGGCCGCGCAACTGGATATTGAAGGACGCCGCGTTGTTCACCATCGCCAATTCGTTGCTCGTGAGCAAGGCGCAACTGGCGGCTGTGGAGGAAGTCAGCGAAAATTTCGTCCGCTACGAAGGCGACGAAGTGCTGGCGCTGGTCCAGCAAGCAAGCTCCGCCAGCGAGGCAGAGTGCCCGCCGAAACAACCGCCGCCGTTGACCAATGCACAGAAACAGCAATTGCGTCGCATGCAGGAACTGGTGGAGGCACGCGCGAACGAATTGAACTTGCCGCCGGAACTGCTTGGTCGCAAGCGGGCGTTGATGCCGTTGCTCTACGCCGTCTTGCGGTTGCAGCCGGGCGAGACGGTGCGGGATGCCGACATTCCGCTCGAGTTGCTGGGCTGGCGCCGTCAACTGATACTCGAGCCTCTGCTGAAGCTGTTGCAGTCATGACGATCGCCGACAAACTTTTGTGCACCGTTTATCGCGCCAGTCGCGAGTCGGAACTGTACGTGTACGTAAGGCGTGACGAAGGGCTGACGCGCATACCGGGCGAACTGCAGTCCCGGCTCGGCAAGCTGAGCGAAGTGATGACGCTGGCGTTGACTGCCGACCGCAAACTGGCGCGGGCGAAAGCCGCGGACGTGATGACCGCCATTGCCGACAAAGGCTATTACCTGCAATTGCCGCCGGATTTCAATCCGGCCCGTTTCACGCTGGGTGGGTGACATGAGCGAACGACCGTTCTGGGAAACCAAAAAATTGAACGAGATGTCGCGCAGCGAATGGGAATCGCTGTGCGATGGTTGCGCCAAATGCTGTCTGCACAAGCTGGAGGACGAAGATACCGGCCTCGTGCATTACACCAGCATCGTCTGCCGCTATCTCGACCAGAACAAATGCCGCTGCACCGTGTACGACAAGCGCCGGCAACTGGTGCCGACTTGCTGGGAACTGCAGCCGGCCGATCTCGATCAACTGTACTGGATGCCATCGACCTGTGCCTATCGCTTGCTGCACGAGGGCAAGGGTTTGCCGATCTGGCATCCGCTGATCACCGGCAACCGGCGCGCCATGATCAATCGCGGCCATACAGTGACAGGCAAGGTGCTTTCGGAAGATGATGTGCCGGAGCAGGATTGGCAGGATTACATCGTGCCATGGTCCTGAGCGACGGTCTGGCGGAGCAATTCGATGGAAGCAGCTGATTACGGCATGGCCTGGGTGATCTACGGCGTTGCCGGCGTGGCGTTCGCCGTCATCAGCTGGCGGTTGCTGCGTAAACTGCCACGCGAATTGGGCTATTTGCTCGAATGCTTGCTGTTGGCCTTGATGTTCACGCCGTGCGCGGTCATCGCCGACCAACCGGTGATGGCGCCGGCATTGATCGTGTTCATACTCGATAGCTTCACCATCGAACCGAAAGCCGGCATCCGTGCGTTGATTCCGCTGGTGCTGGCAATTGCGTTGGCGTTGATCGTCGGATTGCTGCTTGGCGTCGTGCACCGACTGGTGCAGCGTCGCGCCGCGAGTGGGCAGCAATAAGCGCGGTCAGTTTTCCTTGGCGTCGCCGCCAGTGTCGTTCTTGCCGAGCAAGTCGTATTTGCGCAGATAGCCGCGCAACTGGTCGTAGGTGAGATCGAGCAGCTTGGCAGCCTTGCGCTGATTGAACTGGCACTGGCGCAGCGCCTCGTTGAGGATGCGGATTTCGTAATCCTGGATCTGCTGCTTGAACCCCAGCGAACTGATCATCACTTCCTCGGTTGCTGCAAGCGTGGAGTCGGGGGCGTTGGCGACTGCTGCCTTCACGGCCGCCGGCTTGAGCCGGCTCAACGGACGATAAGGCGACGCGAACGGATCGAACACCACTTCCTTCACCGCCTGATCCGGATCTTCGCACTGGTACACACAGCGCTCGACCACGTTCTTCAGTTCGCGGATGTTGCCGGGCCAGTCGTACTCGAGCAGCGCACTGGCTGCATTCTTGCTGAAGCCGGGAAAATATTCGCGGCCGAGTTCCTTGATCATGTTGATCGCGAAATGGCGTGCGAGAATCGGTATGTCTTCGCGCCGTTCGCGCAGCGGTGGCAGCGTGATGACGTCGAACGCGAGGCGATCGAGCAAATCCTCGCGGAATTTGCCGGCGGCGGCGAGTTGCGGCAGATCGAGGTTGGTGGCGGCAACCAGACGCACATCGACTACCAGCGGTTTGCTGCCGCCAAGGCGTTCAATCTCGCCGTATTCCACTACGCGCAGTAATTTTTCCTGCACAGCCATCGACGTGGTGGCCAACTCGTCGAGAAACAACGTGCCGTGATCGGCACGTTCGAAATAACCTTTCTGTTGCTTGGTGGCGCCGGTGAAGGCGCCGACTTCATGGCCGAACAACTGCGATTCCAGCAAGCTGTCGCTGAAGGCGGCGCAATTGATCTTGAGGAATTCCTGCTGCCAGCGTTTGGACAGATAATGCAGACGGGCCGCGACCAGCTCCTTGCCGGTGCCGCGCTCGCCGATGATCAGCACCGGCTTGCTTAAGGGGGCTACCCGCGAGATATGCTCCTGCATCAGCAGGAAGTTCGCGGACTCGCCCAGCATGCGGTCGGCTTGTTCGGACAGGCTCATGTCGGTTCCCGGGTGGATGGCAGGATTGGGTTGGCCAAACGACGCGGCGAAAACTACCACATGTTGGTATAAACACGAACGCCGGTAGTCTCGCTGAAAACAGGCGCCGAAATAAAAATTATAAGAATCAGGCAGATAAAGTTGAAAACAAACTTGGCACAGGGCCTGCTTTATCCAGTCCGTGAGTAGTGGAAGCCACTATTCCTGGTCTCAATCAACATTATTCAGAGGTAACTATGAAACGCATTGTGCTGACAGGGTTGACGGCAAGCCTCCTGGCTCTGGGTGGCTGCGTATTTGCGCCCGGTGGCAACGACAACTGGAATCATGACCATGACCGGACCAAGCCGACCGTAGGCCAGCAGTTGCTCGATCTCGATCGTGCCCGCGACAAGGGCGTGATCACCGATGCGGAATTTGAGCGAGCCAAACGCGACATCCTCGATTCGGCCAAGTAGCCGGTCCGGATGTCATCCCGGTAATCACTGTTTTCGACCAACACGCAATACGGAGGCCACATGGGCATCTTCTCCAGACTGTCAGACATCATCAACTCCAACATCAACTCGCTGCTCGACAAGGCCGAGGATCCGGAAAAACTGATCCGCATGGTCATCCAGGAAATGGAAGAAACCCTGGTCGAAGTCCGCAGCACCACTGCCAAGATCATTGCCGACAAGAAGGAACTGCTGCGTCGCAATGACAAGCTGGCCAAGCAGGCCGAAGACTGGCAGGCCAAGGCTGAACTGGCGCTCAGCAAGGGCCGCGAAGATCTGGCCAAGGCCGCGCTGCTGGAAAAATCCTCGGTCAACGACGTGATCGTGCTGGTCAAGGAAGATCTGGTCAAACTCGACGAATCGCTGAACAAGCTCAGCGTCGAAATCGAACAGCTGCAAGCCAAGCTCAATGACGCCCGTGCACGCCAGAAGGCGATCATGATGCGCGTGTCGGCGGCTCAATCGCGCCGCCAGGTCAATGCGACGCTGTACGGCGGCAACTTCGACAATGCGCTGAACCGGTTCGAGCACTTCGAACGCAAGATCGACGCGATGGAAAGCGAGATCGAAGTCACCGGCCTCGGCAAGAATCCGGTAGCCGCCGAGTTCGAAGCGTTGGAAAAAGAAGGCAAGATCGAGCAGGAACTTGCTGCCCTCAAATCCAAAATGGAAAAGAAATAAACCATGGGCCAGTTAATCGGACTGCTGGCGACGATGATGGTGTTCGGCATGCCGATCGCCATCGTCTGGATAGTGCAGCACTACAAAGCCAAGAACAGTCGCAATTCGGAATTGTCCGAAGACGAATCGCGCCAGTTACAGGAACTGCTGGACATCGCCGACAGCATGGCCGACCGCATCAAGAACCTGGAACGTATCCTGGATGCGGAAGCGCCCGACTGGAGAGAGCAGCATGACAAGCAATAAGCGCACGCTGCAGCTCGACAAGGAAAATGCCAAGTGGCTCGGAGTCTGCGCCGGCATCGCCAACTTTCTCGAAGTGCAACCGTGGGCGGTGCGGCTGGTGTTTCTCGGCTGCATGTTCTTTGGCGCCTGGGTGCTAGTGCCGGGTTACTTCATCGCCTGGTACCTGATGGACGGCAACGGCAGCAAGTTGCGTGAAAACCTGATGGACAACCAGACCGTCAAGCATTTCCGCTCGGTCGATTACCGCAAGAAGCTTTATCGCGATCCCGCCAACGCCAAAGTGTGGGGCATTTGCGCCGGCATCGCCGATTACTTGGAAGTGGATGCCACGGTCGTTCGCGTCATCTTTTTGTTCCTGGCCTTTCTGACCGGCTTCCCGGTGTTTCTTTATGTCGGTGCTTATTTCGTACTGGAAAAGAAACCGGTGGAAGCATACCGCTGGAACCGCAGGCACAAACC
>DATJXP010000449.1:0-2853 GCA_035500035.1 Candidatus Acidiferrum sp.
TTGGCGGCTTGATCGGTGGGCGCGATGAAGCCGAGCCAACTGCTGCTCGCGGTGCCGTTGGCACCCGGCACCGGCTGTTCGCTGCCCGGCATGTAACCCGGGAATATCTGTTTGCCGTCGCTGGTGCGCGGGCCGTCATAGACTTTTTGCACCGCTTGCGCCTGTGCTTCGGTCAGGCAACTGTCGCTGTTGGCGCCTGCACCGGCGGCGCAGCGCGGCACGTCCTTGGTCGCATCGAATTTGCATTTGCGCGGATCGTCGATCAGGCCGTCGCGCACGCCGTCGATCAAGTCGCACTTGCTCATCACGCTCTTGGCCAGCGTGGCCAGCTTGCCCGACGTCAGACCGGCGCCAATCAAGGCGCGCTGGTTCCACAGCGCGCCGATGGTGAAGCCGGTCTGGCTCACCCATGGCGCGTTGGCGACGATGCCGTCGAAATCTTCCGGGTAACGCTGCGCTTCCAGCAGGCCCTGGCGGCCGCCGTTCGAGCACGAGTTCCAGTACGCTTTCTGCACTGGCTTGCCGTAGAACGCCTTGGCGATGTCTTTCGACGTCACCGCCGTCACGTGCACGGCGCGGAACGCATAGTCGATGGCTTTCTGCGGATTGCTCAACACGAACGTGGCACCCGGCTCTTTCGCGGTGTCGTGACCGGTGTCGGTGGCCGCCATTACGAAATGCGCGGTCAGCGCCTGGTTGCGGCTCACCACGTTGAACGGATCGTCCGGCTGCTGGCCGGCGTGACCGCCGTTGCCGATCATGTAGAAGCGGCCGTTCCATTCGAGCGGCAGATTGACCTGGAAATGGATCTCGGGCGCGATGACGCCGTTGATGCGGCAATGCGCCGGTGCGCCGGAGGTAGCGGCAACGGTTTCAGCCGTCAGCTTTATCACGTCGCGCAGCTTGAGCTGGGCCAGCGCGGCGCAGTCCTGCGCCGGTTTCAGCGTGCCGTTGGCATAGCCGGTCGGCGACGACGCGGCATCGGCAAACGGCTGCGCGTGCAGCGCAGCCAACGGCAAGGCGGCCAGCGTCACTGCCGCAGCCAGCGTCAACAAGCGGTGTTTGCAATCGAATCGCGTGGCATGGCGTGGCATGGCTCTCTCCGTGGTCGGCTTCATTGTCGGCTTCGTTATCGTCTGCTGTCCTGGACCGGACAGTGGACGCCGAAGCTAACGCAGCGAACCGGCGAACGCCAGCCTTACCTCAAGCGGTCGTGCGGCGAGTGTTGATTCCCAGCAGCGAATACAGCGGGCAATAGCACATGAAGCCGGTGACAAGCGGGATGGTGCCAATCAGGCCCCACAGGCCGATGGCATCGGAAGTCGTGGTGATCAGGCACAACACGCCGCCGATTATCATGCGCGCGGCGCGATCGATGCCGCCGACATTCATCGTACGGAAATTCGGAATGGTTGCTGCTGCTTGGTTTGGCATGAAGCCCTCGTCGTTGCCGGACGCGGTGCCGGCCCAGTGGATTCATGCGCAGTAGATACCTTCAGCTGCCTTGCCGGCCTTGTGCTGCATCAAGCGAAATAGCGGCGATGTTGCAGCAAATATGTAGAAATGCTCAGTCGTGCTCGTCCTGCTGCAACAGGCGGCGCAGTTCGTCGGCGGCCTGCTGCGACGACTGGATCATCGACGCCTGGTCGTCGCCGATCGCCGCTTGTTGTTCGAGCAGTTTCTGGTCCTGGCGCTGGAACGCGGCGACCGAGCGATCGATCTCGCCGGCTTCGACGCCGAGCCCGCCCAGCACGCCGCGCGTGAACATCAACGCCGAATACAGCGTTTCGCGGATCACGAAATCGACGCCCAGTTCGCGCAGGCGGATTTCATGAAAGCGGTTGCGTGCACGCGCGAAGATGCGCAGGTGCGGGTAATGTTTCTTGACCAACCGCACGACGGTGATGCTGTGTTCGACGTCGTCGATGCACAGCGCCAGCACCTTGGCCGAGCCCGCTTGCGCCTTTTCCAGCAAGGCGTGTTTGCTGACGTCACCGAAATAGATCATGTTGCCGAACCGCCGCACCAGCTCCACCTGTTCCGGATTGCGGTCGATCGCGGTGTAGTTGATGCCCCTGGCATTCAGTACGCGGCCGAGTATCTGGCCGAAGCGGCCGAAGCCGGCGATCAGGATGTCCTGCGCTTCGCCGGTCGGCAGCAAGCTGGTCAGTTCCGATTCGTCGAGCGCCATCGGCGGCAGCACGATGCTGGTGAGTTTGAGCACCAGCGGCGTCAGCGCCATGCTGATGGTGACGATCAGGATCAGCACGTCCTTCTGCTCGCCGCTGAGCAAGTCCATCGAGGCCGCCAGCGTGAACAGCACGAACGCGAACTCGCCGCCCTGCCCCAGGTACGCGGCAAACCGCAGCGCCCGCGACGTCGCCAGTTCGAACCAGCGGCCCAGCGCCAGCAGCAACGGCAGTTTGATGACTTGCAGTGCGATCACGCCGCCGATCACCACCAGCGGTTTGTGCAACAGCACGCCGACGTTGGTGGACATGCCGACCGCGAGAAAGAACAGGCCGAGCAACAACGATTTGAACGGCTCGAGGTCCGCTTCCAGTTGATGACGGTATTCGGAGTCCGCCACCAGCACGCCGGCGACGAAGGCACCGAGTCCCATCGACAGCCCAAGACTCTGCATCGCCAGCGCCGACCCCAGCACCAACAGCAACGCCGACGCGGTGAAGGCTTCCTGCACGCCGCTCCACGCGATCAAGCGCAGGAACGGCACCAGCAACCAATGCGCCGCCACCACGAACGCGACGAACAACGCCGCCACCTGCCACCACGGCAATTTGCCGGCGGCGGTGACGATGGTGTCGGCCGGCGCCAGCAGCGGCAGCAGCGCGA
>DATJXP010000450.1:0-4006 GCA_035500035.1 Candidatus Acidiferrum sp.
GAACTTGATGGCGTTGCCGATCAGGTTCGACAGGATGATGTGGGTGAAGATGTCGGGATTGACGTCGAGCGTCAGCGGTTGCACGCCGGCCTTGTCGAACGCCAACTGCTTGACCACCATCTGGTGGCGGAAGATCAGGTCGATTTTCTTGAGCATTTCGCCGAACGCGACCGGCTTGGTGGTTTGCCGCGCCTTGTCGGACGACAGGTCGCGCACCGTTTGCACGTCGCCGATCAACTCCGACAGCTTGTGGATGGCATCTTCGAGGTTGTCCAGCTCCCGCAACGTGCTGCCGTCATCGCTCTTGCTCTTGCAGATGTCGATCAGCAGTACGAGCCGGGTCAGGTAGTTGCGGAAATCGTGGGTCACCACGTTGATCAGCAGCTTGTTGTCGTCGTTGACCTTGCCCAGCGTGTACAGCGTGTCGCTCAGCCGGTCGGAATTCTGCTGGTAGCTCTTGGAAAATACGTAGAAGGTGACGGTCGAACCGATGATGGACAGCACGAAGCCGGTGACGACGCTGGACAGGTTGTCGTTGGTATAAAGGATGGGAAACGGATGAAACCTGTACACCACCGCGGCCGCCACCGCGTAGATGGCGAGCAGGTACACCACCATCGGCACCGCATGCTGGTGCCGCAGCACCAGGAAACAGGCGCCGATATAGGTGGGGATCAGGAACAGATCGACCAGGTAGTCCGGCGCCGACGTCAGCTTCATCAACCCGAGCGCGGTGAACAGGTAGATCAGGAACCACAGGATGTAACGGTACTTGCGCTGCTTCGTCAGCAAGTGGTGCAACGCCAGCGACGGCAGCAGGAAGGGAATCGCCAGCCAGGGAATCAGCGCGAATTTGCCGCTCGCAACATAGGAGACGATGAAGGCGACGCAGGCGACTATCATCACTTTCAGCAGGACGAGAGTCACCTTGATCCGTAGCGCTTCCGCATCGCCGTGCGCGAGCGGGTGGGCCAACTGCTTGGGAACCGGCTTTTCCAACGTCTACCGTCCTGGCTGGGGTGCCTGGCTGAAAGGGCGGCAAATCTAGCGGCTCGACGGTGGGGGGTCCATGTGGTTAAACCACAGTATGGGGTCAAGTCATGGCTGTTTGTTGCCGTTAACCCCGGTATCAGGACCGCATTCGGGGCCTGCCGAGGAATACCACGCCATGACTGCGATGTTGCCGGTCAACCAGCTTAATAACCAGCCTATCGCCGATACCGGCGAAGCGCTTGCTTCGCTGTTGCTCAATCATGGCCTGATCAACGACAAGCAGCTCATCCATGCGCGCCGGGTGCGCAGCAAACTGGCGCAGGCGAAAACCCTGCTCAACACCATGCTGGAACTGGAGTTCTTCACCACTCCCCAGCTCAACGAAGTGTTGAAGAACGGCAAGCTGTCGGTGCGGCTCGGCGATTTGCTGGTCGAGCTCGGCGACATCACCGCGCAGGAGCTGGAACAGGCCATCCGCCTGCAGAAGGACCCCAACAATCATCACAAGAAGCTCGGCGAAATCCTGGTCGAACACCGGTTGATCCGCGAACAGCGCTTGATCGACGTGCTGGCCAACCACCTCGGCTTCCTGCACGTCGAGCCCGATTTCAACGCCATCGACAAACTGTTGCTCGAGCGCGTGCCGGCCAACCAGTGCGAAATGCACGGCTTCATTCCGATCAAGCGTGCCGGCGAGGCCGTCATCGTCGCCTGCACCGACCCCAACAACCGCGAGACCCGCATGTATGCGCAGAGCCTGCTGAACTGCCCGGTGGAGCTCGCCATCTGCAGCCAGTTCGGCTTGAAGGCGGCGCTGCACAAGTTCAAGAACAGCGGGCCGTTGAAGCTGGCCAAGCAGACCAGCGACGAATCGCTGGCGATGCGCGTGGTGGCGGAAACACTGCAAGCCGCGGTGGCGATGAAGGCCAGCGACATCCACATGGAACCGTACTCGAAAAGCATGCGCATCCGCTTCCGCACCGATTCGATGCTGTGGGAATACAAGGAAATCCCGGTCGAACTGTCGGTCAGCGTGATCACGCGCCTGAAAATTCTCAGCAAGGCCAACATCGCCGAAAAGCGCCGTCACCAGGACGGCAAGATCGAATACACCGATCCATCCAGCGGCCAGATCATCGACGTGCGCTGTTCGTTCTACATCTGCGTGCACGGCGAAAAAGCCTGTTTGCGCTTGTTGAGCCGTCGCACCGAACTGCTGAACATCGACCACATCGGCATGGCGCCGGCCGTGCTCGAGCGTTTCAAGTACGAAGCGTTGGAAGTGCCGACCGGCGTGGTGCTGATCACCGGCCCCACCGGTTCCGGCAAAACCACTACGCTGTATTCCTGCGTCGATTTTCTCAACAACGACGACACCAGCATCATCACCGCCGAAGAACCGGTGGAATACGTGATCGAAGGCGTCACCCAGTGTTCGCTGAACCCGAAGATCGACATGACCTTCGCCGAAACCTTGCGTCACATGGTGCGGCAGGACCCGGACGTGATCGTGCTCGGCGAAATCCGCGACCACGAATCGGCCGAAGCGGCGATACAGTCGGCGCTGACCGGTCACAAGGTGCTGACCACGTTCCACACCGAAGACACCATCGGCGGTTTGCTGCGCTTGATGAACATGAACATCGAGACCTTCATGATTTCATCGACCGTGGTCTCGGTGCTGGCGCAGCGTTTGCTCAAACGCGTGTGCCCGCACTGCGCCAAGCCATACCGGCCGTCGCCGCTGGAAATGCAGCGCACCGGTATGCGCGTCGAAGATCTGCGCATCGCCGGCTTCATGATGGGCAGCGGCTGCGAGGCCTGCAAGTTCACCGGTTATTCCGGCCGCGTCAGCGTGTTCGAATTGCTGGTGCTCGACGAGCGTGTCAAGGAAGCGATATTGACGCGCAAGGCGTCGTACGACATCCGCCGCATCAGCATCGAATGTTCGGGACTGATCACGTTGCTGGAGGATGGACTCGAGAAGGCGGCGCGTGGACTCACCACGGTGGCCGAAGTGTTGCGTATGCTGCCGCGCAACGAAAAACCCCGTTCCCTGGCCGAAATCCGCAGAATCTCGAGGACTGGCGATGTCTGAATCCATCAAAACCCTGATTGCCAACCGCGTTGACAGCAAGGATTTCAAACTGCCGGTGTTCTCGCCGATCGCGCTGGAAATCCAGGGAGCGATCAATGCCGACGCCGATCTGTCCGCCATCGAGCGCATCATCCACAAGGACCAGGCACTGGCCGCGGAAATTTTGCGCTTGGCCAACTCCGCCTTCTTCGCCGGCTTGTCGAAGCAGAAGACCATCCAGCATGCGCTGATCCGGCTCGGCCTCAACCGCGTGTTCGGCATCGTCATGATGGCGGCGCAGAAACAGGCGTTCCAGGCGCGCAATCCTTACTTGAACGAACTGATGTCGGTGCTGTGGAAACACGCCGCCGCCAGCGCCGCCGGTTGCCGTTGGGTGGCGATGCGCTGCGGTTACCAGGACATCGCCGACGATGCCTTCCTCGCCGGCTTGCTGCACGATCTCGGCAGCCTTGTGGTGTTGAAGGCCAACGACGAAATTCTCGCCGCCGGCTCCGCCACCGAAATGACCACGGAAGTAATGCGCGAAGTGATCGACTCACTGCACACCGAGTACGGCCACCGCGTGATGAAGGCGTGGGAGCTGCCGTCGGAATATGCCGATGTCGCGCGCGATCATCACAGCGATGCCAATTCTTCCAGCTTGCTGTTGCAGATCGTCAAGCTGGTCGATGGTGCCTGTCGCAAGGTTGGCATCGGCATGGTGCACGAACCCGATCTGGCGCTCGAAGGCCTGCCGGAAGTGAAGCAGCTCGGCATCAAGGACGTGTACCTGGCCGAGCTCGAGATCGAACTGGAAGACATAGCCTCCGCCATCGCCGGTTCCGGTTCGGTTGACAGCGGCGGGGGACACAAGGCACCATTTGCCGCATGAAAACCTTCAATCGCAAATTTCAGTGGTGGTGGCCCCAGACGTCG
>DATJXP010000451.1:0-5397 GCA_035500035.1 Candidatus Acidiferrum sp.
TTTCTGCTCGGCGCTGGCGTCGCTGCTGGCAAACTTCTCATGCAGGCGGGTGATCAAACCTTTGACGTGTTGCTTTTGCATGGCACCTCCACGGGTTTGTTGTGGCTGAGGCTGGTGATACTACAGCAAGGGAGGGAGGGAGTTGTTTGCGACGCGTCAACCTGCCTGAGCGTGATGCAAACAGCCCATAACAAGCCACGCCGCCAGCCATAAACTCATCAATAAGCTATATGGGACAGAAGATAGGATTCAGAGTCGAATTTCAAAAGATTCTCTGTTAATCATCATGACTTCTACCAGCGGCTTTCATACGCAACCAAGCCGGATCCCTGCGCACCGGCAATACAGCCAGCACGTAAGCAACCTCATCTACCACTTCGTAATAGATCGCATAAGGAAAACGCTCACTGAGCAACCTGGGCAGTCCATAATGAAGCTGATGAACACCGGCACAGACAAACAAGGTTTCGACATCGGCAACTATTTGATCCCAGAAATACTGACCAATGCCGTTCTGCTGGGATTCGTAGAAACTCTGGCCGATGATCATGTCTTCGACCGCCTCTTCCATGAGGACGATATCCCTAATTTTTTGCACGGTAGGCGGATTTCAATTCTTTGATGGAGATGAACTTTGCAGTACCTGCTGCGATTTTTTCCTCGCGGGCTTGCAGTACTGCCTCATGCCAGGCCGGCGATTCCACAGCCACACCCTCGTGCCGCAAGCTGACCCATATCTGCTCCATGGCATCGAGCCGCTCCTTGACGTTCATGTTTTTTACATCACCGGTCTTCACGGATAACCTCGCTGTAAATCAGCGGTGAGACTTAAAGATTCAACCAACAAAATGAAGTTTCGCGAACGGCTTTAGTATAGTCAGGGTTTTGCAAAGTGCCCACTTTATTATCTTGCTGTACGTTCGGCTCTTAGCATCAATACCTTGTCTTTCTCGATCCCGCGCTCCGGTTTAGCATCAGCCGGCACGAGCAGTGATCGCATAACAACAACACCATCGATAAGGAGGCTCCATGCAACGCCGTTATTTCGCTCCCGTCATTCTTTCCCTCGCTGCACTGGCTGCACCGGCTTTTGCCGCCACACCCGCGGTGCCCGACATCTCCGGCACTTTCACCACCTCATTCGATTCGCAGGTGGGTACGCAGAGCTACACCTTCACCTTCGTCGCCAAGGGCGGTCAGCTGACCGGCCAGGCCAAATCGGCCAATGGCGACGACAAGATCGAAGAAGGCAAGGTCGACGGCGACAAGGTGAGCTTCATCGAGAACATGAACTACCAGAACATCGCGCTGCGCATCGCCTACACCGGCACCATCGTGTCGGCCAACGAGATCAAGTTCAAACGCGACGTCGGCGGCCAGGGCGGCGAGGAGTTCACTGCCAAGCGGTTGAAGTAATTCTTTGCGGCAAATCCGCGGGAAGTCGAAACCGGGAGCGGCTTACCGCCGCCAGCGGTGCGTCACGTCGCTCACCACGCCGCAATAGCCGGTAAAACAACCCTGCTGGTCGTACACGGCCTGGCCGGTGATGCTGTAGTAGTGCAACTCGTTGTCGGGTGCCAGGCGGCAGATGACGAAGTCGTGGATGGGCATGCGCGCGCCGAACAGTTCGCAGTAACGCTGCCAGTCGGATTCGTAGTCGCGCCAGCCGTCTTCGAGATCCCAGAACGTGGCGCCGAAATAACGACCGAAGTCCGCCTGCTGCAACGATTCGGCCGGAAACTCCACCAGCGTGAAGCAGGCATGCGCATCCTGTTCCCAGTAGAACATGAAGCCGGGGTCCATGCCCTTGATGAAATACCGTGCCGCGGTCTGGATCGCCTTGCAGGTTTCGCTGGTGACGCCGATGACGACGTCGTTCACATGTATGGACAGAGCCATGCCTACACCCCGCTTGCCCGTGTATCCCTTGTATACGGGTTAACGGCAACGGCGCGGGAATGCTTGAGCCGGTTTGGCGCTCACTCGACCAGGCTGGCGCGAATGATCTCCCACGCTGCTTCGGCGGTATCGACGTACCGGAACAGCTCGCAGTCTTCGGCATTGATCATGCCGTGCTGCACCAGCAGGTCGAAATCGATCAGCTTGCTCCAGAACTCGCGGCCGAAGATCAGGATGGGCATCGGTGCTATCTTCTTCGTCTGCACCAGCGTCAGCGCTTCGAACAATTCGTCGAAGGTGCCGAAGCCACCGGGGAACACCACCAACGCCCGCGCGCGCAGCAAAAAGTGCATCTTGCGCATCGCAAAGTAGTGGAAGCGGAAGCACAGTTCCGGCGTGATCCACGGATTCGGGTATTGCTCGTGCGGCAGCACGATGTTGAGGCCGATCGAATCGCCGCCGACATCGGCCGCGCCGCGATTGGCCGCTTCCATGATGCCGGGGCCGCCGCCGGTGATGACGTGTAATTGCGGGCATTCCTCGCACTGCGAGCGTTCGGTGATCAGCGCCGCCAGCTTGCGTGCTTCCTGGTAGTAACGCACTTGCTGCCGCAACGCCGCCAACTTCTGCTGCGAGTGCTGGCCGGACTTTTCCGCCGCTTCCAGCAATTCAGGCGACGGCGTGCGCGCCGAACCGAATATCACCACCGTGTGCTGGATCTTCTTCGCCCGCAGCGTGTGCTCGGGCTTGTTGAGCTCGAGCATCAGGCGTACGCCGCGCTGATCGTCGGCCAGCAGAAACTCGTCGTCGTCGAACGCCAGCCGGTACGACGACGATTGCATCTGCGCTTCCGACTGCCCTGCCGGGACGTCGGCCTTGGCGTGCAGGATGTCTTCCGCCGCGGTCGGGAACAGGTGGCCCGGCTGGCGGCGCCTGGAAAAATTCTTGCTCATCAAACCTCCGTCATAACGCGGCGACGCGGAACGCCAGCGCGATGTCGAGTTCGCGCAAACGTGCGGGTGTACCGATGTCGCTCCACTCGCCGCGATAGATCTCGGCGGTGGCAGCGTGGGCAGCTATCGCCTGCTTCAACAACGGCAGCAGCGGGTATTTGCGTTCCGTCACCCCGGCGAACAGACTTGGATGGAACACACCAATGCCGCTATAGGTGTAAGCCGGTGCGTCCGGCGTCGGCAGCGTCAGCCGATCGCCGTCGGTCAACGCAAAATCGCCGCGCGGATGATGCTCGGGATTCGGCACCAGCACCAGGTGCACCAGCACGCCATGCGCGAGCGCGTGCTTCAGCCGCGCGAACGGGTAATCGGTCCACACGTCGGCATTGACGATAGCGAACGGTTGACTGCCCAGCAGCGGCAGCGCCTGCACGATGCCACCGGCGGTTTCCAGCGGCTCGTCTTCGCGCGACCAGGCGATGCGCACGCCGTAACGGCTGCCGTCGCCGAGCGCGGCTTCGATCTGGTTGCCGAGCCAGGCATGGTTGATGACGAGATCGGCAAAGCCGGCCGTTTTCAATTTGTTGATCTGATGTTCGATCAACGACGCGCCGGCCACCTTCAGCAACGGCTTCGGTGTACGCTCGGTCAGCGGCAACATGCGCGTGCCTTTGCCGGCCGCAAGCAGCATCGCCTTCATTACAGCGTTCCTTTGTCTTGGCCCGCCGTAGCCTGAGCTTGCGCCAAGGCGTCGGGCAAGGCCGGTGCAATTTTGGTCTCCAGCCATTCGGCGAAGGCAACGCAGTGAGGTTGTTCGTTGACTACCTGCTGCAAATAACGGAACGTCAACGGGATGTCCTTCAGGTAACCGCTCTTGCCGTCGCGCAGCCACAAGCGGCTGAAGATGCCGAGCACTTTGAGGTGACGCTGAGCGCCCATCAGGTCGAAGTCACGCAGGAATTGCCACGGCGACAGCTTGGGCAGGATGCCGAGCGCCTGCGCCTGGCCGGCGAATTCCAGCGCCCACTCGTTGACCTGTGAGCGTGGCCATTCGATGTAGCAATCCTTCAGCAACGAGACGAGATCGTACGTCGCCGGGCCCAGCACCGCGTCCTGGAAATCGATGACGCCGATGCCGCCATTCGGCAACAGCATCAGGTTGCGGCTGTGGTAATCGCGATGCACGAACACTTGCACCTGCTGCCGCGCCGCACTGCTGAGGTGGGCGAACAAGTCTTCGACCAGCGCGGTCTCGGCCGGCGTCAGCGGCCGCTGCAACAAGCCGGCACAGAACCATTCGCTGAACAACCGCATCTCGCGCAGCAGCAAGGCGTCGTCGTAATGCGGCAGCGGCGGTTGCCGTGCTTCGGCGCGCTGGATCAGCAGCAGTTCTTCCAGGCAGCGCTGGTACAACTGGCCGGCACGGGCGAAATCGGCGGCGACGCGGGCCTGTTCCAGTGCCGGCCACAGCAATTGATCGGCGAAATCTTCCAGGCACAGGAAACCCTGCGCGAAATCGGCGGCCAATACTTCCGGCGCCCGCACGCCGGCGGCGCGCAAGCGGTGCGCGATTTCGACAAAGGGATGGCTGTTCTCCTTGTCCGGCGGCGCATCGACCAACACCACGCTGCGCGCCGCTGCACGGCCACGAAAATAACGGCGGAAGCTGGCATCGCCGCTGACGGCGACGATGTCGCCAGCCAGTTCACCGAAGCCCAGCGCAGGCAATTGCAGTTGAGCCCAGCGCTGCAGCGAGCGCTGGCGTTCAAGCAATGCCGGCGATACAGAAAGATTGGAGGAAGATATGGCTGTCAAACGCTGTGCCCGATGCCATTTACCGACGTGGTTCGGCTAGAATGCCCCGATTCCCGGCATTATGCCCCACCCTTTCCGGAATGTTGTAGTGACCCCTGTCCGCCCCGCCCCGTTTCCACGGCTGCGCAAACCGCTCGCCGCGACTTTACTGCTGACTTCCACGCTCAGTGCGGCCACGGCGTTGCTGGCGCAACCGGCCAGTTTGCCGGATGCAGCAGACGTCGATTGGGTGGCGATGAAGGATTTGACCGAAGCCCAGCGCGCGAAGATGGCGGACGGCTGCTGCGGCATGTATGTCGAACCGAAACCGCCGGTGATCCAGGGCGATCAGAGCGCGATGCACATCAACGGCATCAAGAGCAACACCGATTCCGAAAGCATCGTCGATCTCGACGGCCCGGTTACCATCCAGCAGGGCACCAGCTGGGTGACGGCCGAGCACGGCGACTACGACCAGAAACGCGACCTGATCACGCTCGACGGCGACATCCATCTGCGCCGCCAGGGCGCGTTGATGATCGGTCGCCACGCGCAGGTGAACCGCGCCACCCTCACCGATACGCTCGACATCGCCAGCTACCTGCTGCACGGGCCCAGCATCCGCGGCAAGGCCAAGGCGCTGGTCTATCGCGAAGACCTCGACGTCATCACCATCAACGACGGCGTGTTCACCCGCTGCGAACCCGGCGACGATTCGTGGACGCTGAGCGGCGAGCAGATCGTGCTGGAC
>DATJXP010000452.1:0-5237 GCA_035500035.1 Candidatus Acidiferrum sp.
CCGCTCGGCACGCGCGGCGGCATGCAGGCGCAGTACGTGTTCCCGCTCGATGCCAACTACGAATTCGTCATCAAGAAGTTCACTGGCAGCAATTTCGTGTTGCCGGTGACGGGCCAGCAGGATCCGGTTGAGGTGTCCATCGACGGCGCACGGGTGGCGTTGTTGCCGGCCGACAAGCCAGCGCGGCTGACGTTGCCGATCAAGGCCGGCACGCACTCGATCCAGGTATCGTTCCTGCACACGATGGCGGAGCAGGAAGTGGACGATCTCTACGCCGTGCACGCCGGCAGCACCACGCTCACCGGCTTCGACGTGATCGGCCCGCAGAAACCGAGCGGCCCGGGCGATACCGAAAGCCGGCGCAGGATATTCACCTGCTATCCGAAGGAAACCGCCGAACAGGAACCTTGTGCACGCCAGATCGTCACCCGGCTGGCCACGCGCGCATGGCGTGCACCGGTGACGACTGCCGCTGTCGATGACTTGCTGACGTTTTATCGGCAAGGGCTCGCTATTCGCGGCTTCGATACCGGCGTGCAATATGCCGTGGCGCGCATCTTGACCGATCCGCGCTTCACCTATCGCTTCGAGCACGAGCCCGATGCGTTGCCGACCGGAGCCAGCTACACGCTCGATCAATACGAACTGGCATCCCGGTTGTCGTTCTTCTTGTGGAGCAGCATTCCCGACGACGAACTGCTGCGCGCGGCCGGTGCCGGCGAACTGGCGAAACCGGCCAAGCTCGACGCGCAAGTCGAACGCATGCTGGCCGATCCGCGCGCCGACGCCATGGTGAAGAACTTCGCTGCACAGTGGCTGGGCCTGCGCGCGCTGGCCACCATCAATCCCACCTCGCGCGATTACGACGGCACGCTGCGCGAATCGATGCGCAAGGAAACCGAGTTGCTGTTCACCAGCATCCTGCGCGAGAACCGCGGCGTGCTCGATCTGCTCGATGCCGATTACACCTTCGTCGATGAACGCCTGGCCAGGCACTACGGCATTGCGCACGTGCAGGGCAGCCACTTCCGCCGCATCGCCATCACCGACGACAACCGCCGTGGCTTGCTCGGCCAGGCCAGCATCCTGACGCTGACCTCGGCGCCGAATCGCACGTCGCCGGTCAAGCGTGGTGCGTGGATCCTGGAAAACGTACTGGGCGTGCCGCCACCGCCGCCGCCGCCGGGCGTCGAGATCAAGCTCGATCAACCGGTTGCACCGGGCTCGGCGCCGATGACGCTGCGCCAGCGCATGGAGCAGCATCGCGCCAATCCGTCGTGCAGCAACTGCCACGGCATGATCGACCCGATCGGTTTTGCGCTGGAAAACTTCGATGCCATCGGCAAGTGGCGCGATACCACTGCCGGCCAACCGGTCAACGCCGTCACCACCATGTGGGACGGCACCGGCCTGAACGGCGCTGCCAGCCTGCGCCAGGCCCTGCTCGCGCGCGGCGACGATTTTGCGCAGGTGGTGATCGAAAAACTGCTGGCTTACGGCGTCGGCCGCAAAGTCGAGTACTATGACATGCCGACCGTGCGTGCCATCGCCAGGTCGAGCAAGGCCGGCCATTACCGGCTGCATGATCTGATCAAGGGTGTAGTGGCGAGTCCGGCGTTCCGGATGCGCGTCAAACAGGGTACGAATGCGGGTCCGGTCGTGGCCCAGGAGCGCTGATCATGTTCCTCAGTAAAAAACATTTACCGCGCCGCACCGTATTGCGCGGACTGGCCAGCGCGATTTCACTGCCGCTGCTCGATGCCATGATTCCCGCCGCCACCGCGTGGGCACAAACGGCTGCCAACACCAAACCCAAGCTGTCGTGTATCTATATTCCGCACGGCGCGACGATGGATCTGTGGACGCCGAAAACTGTCGGCAAGGACTTTGCGTTTTCGCAGATCCTCAAACCGCTGGAACCCTATCGGCAAAGCCTCACCGTCATCAGCAACCTCGGCCACAAGAACGTGGCGCCGTGGACCGGCGAAGACGTCGGCGGTGCCGAAAACCATTCGCGCGCACTCGCCGTGTTCCTGACCGGTGCGCATCCGGTGAAGGGTGACTTCGCCAAGGTCGGCACGTCGATGGACCAGATGGCGGCGCAGGCCATCGGCCAGGACACGCCGCTGCCGTCGATCGAAATGGCGATAGAGCCGGCCGGCCTCAGCTGCGACGGCGCCTTCACCTGCGCCTATCGCAACTCGATGGCGTGGAAGAACGAGTCGCTCGGCTTGCCGATGGAAAACAATCCGCAACTGTTGTTCGAGCGCCTGTTCGGCGACGGCACCACCGATGCCCAGCGCCGCGAACGGCGCGCGCAGTCGGTAAGCCTGCTCGATTCGCTGCAAAGCCAGGTGTCGCAATTGCAGCGCGGCATTTCCGCCGCCGACCGCGCCAGGCTCGACGATTACCTGCAGGAAGTGCGCGAGATCGAGCGCCGCGTGCAGCGCGTAGCGGCAACATTGACCGATGATCGTGCGCTGCCGGATGCACCATCGGGCATTCCGGCCAATTTCGAAACACACCTGGATTTGATGTTCGACTTGCAGGTGCTGGCGTTCAAGACCGGCATCACCCGCATCGCCACGCTGATGATGGCGCGCGAAGGCTCCAACGTGCGCTATCCCGGCAGCGGCGTCAGCGAAGGCTTCCACAACGCTTCGCATCACAGCAACGACCGCAAGAACATGGAACAGTTCGCGTTGATCAATGCGTACCACTACACGCAGGTCGCGCGCTTCCTGAAAAAACTGCAGGACACGCCGGATGGCGACAGCAACCTGCTGCACAACTCGATGGTGCTGTACGGCAGCAGCCTCAGCGATGCCAACGAGCACAACTACGACCCGCTGCCGGTGATCGTCGCCGGCAACGCCGGCGGCAAGCTGCAAGGCAACCGCCACCTCAGCTTCGCCCAGCACACGCCGATGGCCAACCTGCTGCTGGCGATGCTGCACAAACTCGAGGTCCCCGCCGAGAAGATCGGCGATTCCACCGAACCGCTGGTGATTTAAGCAAAAGGTAGCCGCGCACGGCGGGACTATGCAGCTGCGATCAACGCTTCGCTGAATGCGACATCGCCCGCCGCTTCTGGATATTCCAATCGCGCTCTTTCTCGACTTCGCGCTTGTCGTAATCGTGCTTGCCCTTGGCGAGCGCAATCTGCGCCTTGATCAGGTGATCCTTCCAGTACAGCTTGGTGCACACGCAGGTGTAACCTTTCTGCTGCACGCCGCTGAAGATGCGCGCCAGTTCCTTCTGGTGCAGCAACAGTTTGCGGCTGCGGGTCGGGTCGGCCACGCTGTGGGTGTTGGTGCTGGCCAACGGCACGATCTGCGAACCGAACAGAAACGCTTCGCCGTTCTTGATCAGGATGTGGCTGTCGATCAACTGCACTTTTTTCTGGCGCAGGCTTTTTACTTCCCAGCCCAGCAGCGCCAGGCCGGCTTCGAAGCGGTCTTCGATGAAGTAATCGTGAGTGGCTTTCTTGTTGATGACGATGGTGGTGTCGTCAGCCTTGGCCTTGTTGGCTTTGCCCATGTGCTGCGGTCGTGTCCGGTCCGGGGCACGCATTATAGGCGTGTCATCCGGTGCTGTCGTGTTGTCTAATCCGCGCAGCAACCACACCCGATTCCCGTCATGGCCCGTATTTCCCGCACTGCACTGCTACCGTATTCCGCCGAACAAGTGTTCGCGCTGGTCAACGACATCGCTGCCTATCCGCAATTCATGGACGGCTGTGTCGGCGCCGACGTGCAGCAGCGCAGCGCCGATTCAGTGACGGCACGGCTCACCCTCGGCAAGGCCGGTTTGCGTTATGCCTTTACCACGCGCAATGCATTGCAGCCGCCGCAATCGATGCAGATGCAGTTGGTGGAAGGGCCGTTCCGCAAATTCAGCGCCGAGTGGCGGTTCGATGTGCTGTCGGATGCAGCCTGCAAGGTCAGCTTCGACCTGGAGTTCGAGTTGACGGCGGCTCTGGTCGATGCCGCGCTCGCGATGTTGCTCGAAAGCACGGCCGGCGAAATGGTCAATGCCGTCGCCCGCCGCGCGCGGCAGCTGTATGGCAGTGCTTCCTCGCAGGCGACGACGCCATGAGTGGCTCCGGTGAAGAGTTGATCAACGTGGAAGTAGCGTACGCCTTGCCGCAGCGCCAACTCATCAAGTCATTGCAGGTGAAGCCAGGCTGCACGGCGCTGCAAGCGGCGCAGTTGTCAGGCATCGCCGAAGCATTCCCCGGGCTCGACCTGGCCACCGCCGACATGGGCATCTTCTCGCACAACCTCGACGGCAAGACGCTGCCGTTGCCGGCGGATTATCAAGTGAAGGCGGGCGATCGCATCGAAATCTACCGCCCTCTTGTCGCCGATCCGAAGCTGGCGCGGCAACAGCGCGTGGCCAAGGCCCGCGCAGAGAAAAAGCAGTAAGGCGGTGCGTCAGTTCGTCTGCGTTTTGGCAGGAGCCGGATTGGCGGGGAACTGCAGGTTTTCCGGCGATTGCTGGAAGTCACCGCCGAGTTTTACCAGCTTGTCGTTCTCGAAGAACACCGTCAGCCGCTCCTGGCCGCGCTCGCCGCCGCCGGGCTGATAGCTGTAGATGTAGTCCCAGCGATCCTGGTTGAAGGTGTCGCGCAACAGCGGCGTACCGAGAATGAAAGTGACCTGCCGCTTGGACAAACCCGGGCGCAACTGGTCGATCTGCTTCTGCGTGATGATGTTGCCCTGCGGGATATCGATGCGATACACGCCGGGAAAGTGGAACGACGACGCAGTGCCGCAACCGGCCAGCAGCGACACACATGCCAGTGCAGCCAGCAACGTGGCGGGTTTGGCTATTCCTTGCAAGGACAGGGGGAAAAGACGGGTCGGCGACTGCATCGGTGAAGGGTTGGTGTTGTTGGTAAAGAGTTGGTGTTGTTGAGGGTTGTTGTTATCGGCGACTGCGGTTGTGGCTTTGTGGCGACAAAATGTGCGGGCATAATACTCGAAAGCTTCACGGACTGTCAGCCGCACTGACTCTCCGTTAATCGCCCCTTCATCCACGCACGTGAGGTGCCGTATGTCCGGAGAAAACCAGGAACTGCGCAAGGCGGGCCTCAAGGTTACGCTGCCGCGCGTCAAGATCATGCAGATCCTGGAAACCGCCCCGGCTCGCCACATGAGCGCCGAGGACGTGTACAAGGCGCTGCGCGATGCTGACGAGGACGTGGGGCTGGCCACCGTGTACCGGGTGCTGAC
>DATJXP010000453.1:0-13081 GCA_035500035.1 Candidatus Acidiferrum sp.
GCGCTCGGCAAACTGTCGCTGTGGAAGTTGGCGATTAAGCCCGGCAAGCCGTTTTCGTTCGGCCACGTGGGCGCCGTGCCGTTCGTGGGGTTGCCCGGCAATCCCGTCGCGGCGTTCATAACGTTCCAGTTGTTGGTCAAACCGTTCCTGCTGCAATTGCAGGGCGCGGTTTGGCAAGTTCCGGTGCCGCAACGCGTGCGGGCCGGTTTTGCGGTGACGGAACCAGGCAGCCGGCAGGAATATCTGCGCGTAAAGTTGCAGCGCGATGCAGAAGGGTTCCCGGTAGCACAGCTTTATGCGGACCAGAGTTCGAGCGTGTTGACGTCGGTGTCGTGGGCGGACGGCTTGGCGGTAATCCCGATCGGTGCCACGGTGCAATCCGGCCAGTGGCTCGATTTCCTGCCGTTCGGAGAATCGTGATGAACGTCGTTCGCAAACGGCTGGCGATGCTGGTCTTGTTCGCGGCCCTGGCGTCCTGCAAAACCCAGCAGAACATGGAGGTTTACACTCCAAGTGTGTTGCCGCAGCACGAGCCGCCGCCGGAAGCGCCACCGCCGGTGGTGCAGGACGACGCGCAATTGCAGAAGCAGCGAATGCTGGTCGACATCCTCTACGAAGCGAAGAAAGCCTACGACGAAAACAGGCTGATGCAGCCGGCCGGCCGCAATGCGTACGAGATGTACGACGAAGTGCTGCATCTCGATCCTGGCAACAGGATCGCTCTCGACGGCATCCAGGAAATTGCCACCCGCTATATCTCGATGGCGGATGCGGCGATCGGCCAACTGGCGCTGGAGAATGCCGAAGGTTACCTGGCCCGCGCGGCGCGCTTGAGTCCGGAACATCCGCAGCTTGCCGCGTCGCGCGCGCGTCTTGAAGATGCCAAAAAGGGCCGGCTGCAGGTTCATGCGCTCAATCCGGCTGGCGTCAGCGCCAAAAATGCCGAGACGGTCAAGGAGCTCGGCGCGATTGCGCATCAGTTGCAGACCAGCAACGCCACGTTCCTGATCCGCGCGCGTTCCGATGACGAAGGCCGCTGGATCTACAAGGTGATGCGCGATGCGGTCGGAGGTTACCGGCTGCGCGGCAACATCGATATCGCACCGGCACCCGCGATCGTAATAACCCCGCCTGCGCCGGAGACCAAACCTGCCGCGGAAAGCAAGCCGGCCACCAAATCACGCAAGAATTGACGAGGTACTGCTGATGTCGAAAACGATGAAACTGATGAGCGTCGCGTTGTTGCTGGCGACCGCCACGCTGGCCAGGGCCGAGCTGGTGGTGGAAGCAGGGCATGTGCGCGCGTCGTTGCCCGGCTCGACGACGACTGCCGCCTACATGACACTGAAGAACACCGGCGATGCCGACATCGTCATCACCGCGGCGTCATCGCCGGCAGCCGCGCATGTAAGTTTCCACAGCACGATGAATCACGGCGGCATGATGCACATGATGGACATGGAAAGCCTGAAAATCCCGGCCCATAAATCGTTGGTGCTGGAAGCGGGTGGCGATCACCTGATGCTGGAAAAAACGACGGCTGCGCTTGCCGAGGGTACGACGGTGGAGCTCACGTTCCAGCTGGCGGATGGCCAGCACAAGACGGTGAAGCTGCCGGTGAAAAGCGTGATGAACGAAAAACCCTGAGTTTTTTCGTTACTTCACTGTTGCAGCAACGACAGTTTTTTCGCCCACCACGGCGTCAGTGCCGGCAGCAAGCCGAGCGTCCAGATTACGACCCATGCCGTCAGCGGCAGCAACAACGACAGTTGCGGCAACTGAGCGGCGGTGATGACTGCCAGCACCACCGGGATCACGCCGGTTTCGCGGACCGCACACAGAAAGCCTTTTTCCCGCAGCGCCAGCCGCGTCGGCAGCAGCGACAGCATTACCGCTGCCGGACGGGCGATCAGCATGAACGCTGCGCTGATCAGCAGGCCGGGCCAAAAGGTCGCTACCAGTTCGTGCACGGAGACGAAGGGTCCCATCATCATGAAGATCACCGGCTTGCCGATGCTTTCGATCTTGATTTCCATCGCATGCAAGGTGCGGTGGAAGCGAGCGGCTGCGTGGTTGTAATTGGCCAATACCCCGGTGACGAAAGCAGCCAGAAAGCCGTTGCCGTGCAAGAGTTGCGCGAGCAGGAAAACGAACAGTGGCACCACCAGTACCAGCGCGAAATCGTAAGAGGCTTCCGCCACTCCCTGTCTGTGCTGCGTGAATTTCGATTTTTCATACGCCCACATGCAGGCCCAGCCGATGCAGCCGGCGACGATGCCGAACAGGAATTGCCGGCCGAGTTGCAGCAGGTTGGCCGGCGCGATCAGGCTTGTCAGCAGTGCACCGGTGGAGGTAGCCGCGGTACCGGCTGCGATCATCGCGGTGAGTATCGTGGTGATGATGGCTCCCAGTGCGTCGTTGATCGCGCTTTCGGCGATGGCGACGTCGCTGAGATGACGATGCTGTGATTTGAACGTCAATTTTCTCAGGGTCGGAATCAGCGCGGCCGGATCGGTGGAGCTGATGATGGCGGCCAGCAATGCAGCCGTGGCTCCGTCCAGTCCCAGCCACATTATCGTTACGTCCATCACCGTGAAGGTGATCAGGAAGCCGGCGACGGCCAACGACAGGGTGGGCAGCACCAGGTTGCCCAACGAGTTGCGGTCGATTTCATCAGCGCCACCTTTCAGGATGACGGCTGCCAACGCAGTGCACAGCACGACGGCCAACGAGGTCTGCCCGGCCAGTGGTGCCAGTGCGTCATGCAGCAGAACACCGACGATAAGCTGCAACGTGAAGCTTGGCAGTAACGTCGATTCGGCCAGTTTGCTGCAGAGCCAGCCGCCCCCGAGAATCAATGAAATGCACCATAACGACAGTGCAAGGACCGACTCCCCATGGTCGAGGGCCGCCATATGGTCCAGCAGGGGCGGAGCCAGGCTATTCAGCGTCGCCGCAGCCAGCAACAACAGGACAATCATGAAATATCGGGTCAGCATCGTTTCCGGGCAGGACAAAATCAGGGTTCGCGGCCTTCCCGGGCTGTGGTACCATGCGCCTCCCTTTTCAGGGGTGCTTTACCCGGGACATCCCAGCTGACTATCAATATGCGTGGTCAGCCTGGTTGGAAACGGACTTTACCATTCAACTGCATATTTTGGAGAAAGATCATGGCCTTAACTGCTGCCCAAAAGGCGGACATCGTCCGCGAATACGCCCTGTCTGAAGGTGATACCGGTTCCCCGGAGGTGCAAGTCGCACTGCTGACCGGCAACATCAACCAACTGCAGGACCACTTCAAATCCCATGAGCATGACCACCACTCCCGTCGTGGTCTGATCCGCATGGTCAACACCCGTCGCAAGCTGCTGGATTACCTCAAACGCAAGGACTCGGTGCGCTACAACAATCTGATCCAACGTCTGGGTCTGCGCCGCTAACGCTTCTTAGTGCAAGTTCGTTCTCCTGACCAGCATGGGGCTGGTCAGGCTCATACGCTCAGGAAAAATACTCATGCTTAATCCCATCAGGAAAGAATTCAAATACGGCAACGACACCGTCGTACTGGAAACGGGCCGCATCGCTCGTCAAGCTACTGGCGCCGTGCTCGTCACCATCGGTAATACCCAAGTGCTGGCCACCGTGGTCGGCAAACGCAAAGCCAATCCCGACGCCGACTTCTTTCCGCTGACCGTGGACTACCAGGAAAAAACCTACGCCATCGGCAAGATTCCCGGTGGCTTCTTCAAACGCGAAGGCCGTGCCACCGAAAAAGAAACACTGACTTCACGTTTGATCGACCGTCCGATCCGCCCGCTGTTCCCGAAAGGCTTTCTCAACGAAGTGCAGGTCATAGTTACCGTACTGTCCGCCGACAAAGACGTTGATCCGGATATTGCGGCAATGATCGGTTCCTCTGCCGCCCTGACTATCTCAGGTATTCCGTTCGCAGGTCCTATTGGCGCAGGTCGTGTTGGTTATAACGATACTGACGGTTACCTGCTCAACCCGACCAACTCGAAGCTCGCGACTTCCGATCTCGACATGGTGGTTGCCGGTACGAAGAGCGCGGTGTTGATGGTGGAATCGGAAGCGAAGGAATTGAGCGAAGACCTGATGCTGGGCGCCGTATTGTTCGCGCACCAGGAAATGCAGGCAGTGGTCAACGCCATCAACGAATTCAAGACCATGGCCGGCAAGCCGGCATGGGAATGGACTGCTCCGGTCAAGAACGAAGCGCTTATCGCCGCGGTTTCTGCTGCGGTCAAAACCGAGCTCGAAGCGGCTTACCAGATTTCCGACAAGATGGCGCGCCAGGATCGCGTTGCCCAGTTGCAGGCTGATGCCGTCGCCAAGTGCAGCAGTGATACCGTTACTGCCGGTGAAGTGCAGAACGTGTTCGGCTCGCTCGAGAAGAAAATCGTGCGCAGCCGCATCATCGAAGGGAAGCCTCGCATCGACGGCCGCGACAATCACACTGTGCGTCCGATCAATGTGCAGGTCGGTGTACTTGGCCGTACCCACGGCTCTGCGTTGTTTACCCGCGGCGAAACCCAGGCACTGGTAGTGGCCACTCTCGGTGCACTGCGCGATGCGCAGGTGATCGAAGACCTGTCCGGCGTCAAGAAAGACGGCTTCATGTTCCACTACAACTTCCCGCCGTTCAGCGTCGGCGAAACCGGCCGCATGGCGGGTCCGAAGCGGCGTGAAGTCGGCCACGGTCGTCTGGCTCGCCGCGGTGTTGCCGCCATGCTGCCGGGCGAAGAAAAATTCCCGTACGCCATTCGCGTGGTATCGGAAATTACCGAGTCGAACGGTTCCAGCTCGATGGCCAGCGTGTGCGGCTCGTCGCTGGCGTTGATGGATGCCGGTGTGCCGCTGAAAGCCCCGGTGGCCGGCGTAGCGATGGGTTTGATCAAGGAAGAAAACGGCTTTGCCGTGTTGACCGACATCCTTGGCGATGAAGATCATCTGGGCGACATGGACTTCAAAGTGGCCGGTTCCGCCAACGGCGTCACCGCGCTGCAGATGGATATCAAGATCCAGGGCATCACCGAAGAAATCATGGAGAACGCGTTGCAGCATGCGCACAATGCGCGTCTGCACATCCTCGGCGAAATGAACAAGGTGCTGGCCGCGCCGCGTGCGACCATTTCCGAGAACGCACCGAGCATGGCGGTAATCAAGATCCACGTCGACAAGATCCGTGAAGTGATCGGCAAGGGTGGCGCCACCATCCGCTCGATCACCGAAGAAACCGGCGCGTCGATCGATATCGATGATGACGGCAACGTGCGTATCTACGGTGAAGACGCTACCTCGCGCGACGCTGCATTGATGCGGGTCCAGGCCATCACCGCCGAAGCTGAAATCGGCAAGACCTATCGTGGCAAGGTATCGAAGATCGTCGACTTCGGCGCCTTCGTTACCATCCTGCCCGGCAAGGATGGCCTCGTGCACATCTCGCAGATTTCCAGCGAGCGTGTCGACAAAGTCACCAGCTACCTGAGCGAAGGCCAGGAAATCTTCGTCAAGGTGCTGAAGATCGACGACCGCGGCAAGATCAGCCTGAGCATGAAGGAAGTGACGGAAGACGACAAAGCAACGGCTTGAACTTTCCATGAATGAATGAAAAAGGCCGCGAAAGCGGCCTTTTTCATGTGTGGCATCTGAGCTGCCTGTAACAGAGCTGCGCAGTTCCTGTGTGGTTGCTTCGAACGCCGCAGGCGCTTGCTTGCATTCAGTGCATCAGGATTTTCTTCAGGATTTCATGATGCTCTGCCGGTGCCAGGCGCGGGCCGAAGTGGCTCACTGTGCGTGATGCCGCATAGCTGGCCAGCTTGCCGGCAGTGGCGAAGTCCCTGCCGTTGGTGAGCGCATACAGGAACGCTCCGGCGAACATGTCGCCGGCACCGTTGGTGTCGATGGCCTTGGTCGGGAACGATTCGATCGAAATATTCTTGATGCCATCGAACAACAGCGCGCCCTTCGAGCCGAGTGTCAGCACGATGGACTTGGCGATTTTCTTCAGTTCATCCATTGCCGCCGGCACGGAGTCCTTGCCGGTCCACGCCTTGGCTTCGCCTTCGTTGGCGAACAGCATGTCGACGCCGCTGCCGATCATTGCTTCGAGGCCGCCGCGGCAGAACTGCACCATTGCCGCGTCGGACAGCGACATTGCCGTGCGCACGCCATTGGCATCCGCGGCCTTCTTGGCATCGACACAGGCTTGCATGCCGGTGGGCGATGCCGCCAGATAGCCCTCGAGATAGAGATACTGCGAACGCTTCAGCGCTTCCAGATCCAGATCCCTGGTCGAGATTTCGGCCGAGATGCCGAGGAAGGTCAGCATCGTGCGTTCGGCATCGGGGCTCACCATCACCAGGCATTTGCCGGTAGTGCCGTAATCGCGCGCGTCGGACAGGTTGGTCTTGATGTTGTGGTCGCCCAGTTGCTGCACGTAGTAATCGCCGGGTTCGTCGCTCGCCACCTTGCAGACGTAGAACGCGGAACCTCCGAACTGCGAAATGGCATACATCGTATTGGCGGCGGAGCCGCCGCCGGCGCGTTTCTTGAGGCCGAATTTGGCCAGCAGGCGGTCATACAACACTTTCTGGGCTTCGCCATCGACCAGCGTCATCAATCCTTTCTGGATGTTCTCGTGTTGAAGAAATTCATCAGTGACTTCGAACTCCGCGTCCACCAGGGCATTGCCGATGCCATATACGTTATACGTTTTCATGTTGTTTCCTTTGGGTTGCGAAATGGATCAATGCTTGAGCGAGGCGAAGGCCTTGTCGGCGGCAGCCAGCGTCCGGTCGATTTCGGCCTTGCCGTGCGCGGCCGAAACGAAACCTGCTTCAAAGGCGGAAGGTGCGAGATAAATGCCTTCGTCGAGCATGGCATGGAAGTAGCGCTTGAAGCGGGCGACGTCGCTTTGCATCACTTGATCGAAAGTGCTGATGTTTGGGTTGGTGTTGAAATAGCAACCAAACATGCCGCCGACCTGCGTCGTGGTGAAGGGGATGCCGTGCCGGTCGGCCAGTGATTGCAAACCCCGCAGGAGCGCAGTGGTGTTCTGCGCCAAGCGATCGAAGAAACCGGACTTGCCGATTTCGTCGAGTACGACCAAACCCGCGGTTACTGCCAGCGGATTGCCTGACAGTGTACCGGCCTGATAGACCGGGCCAGTCGGGGCCAGCAGACTCATGATGTCCTTGCGGCCGCCAAAGGCGCCGACCGGCAGGCCACCACCGATGACTTTGCCGAGCGTCGTCAGATCGGGTTTGATGCCGTACAGCTGCTGGGCGCCGCCGAGCGCGACGCGGAACCCCGTCATCACTTCATCGAAGATCAATACCGTGCCGTACTTGGCCGTGATTTCGCGCACGCGTTGCAGGTAGCCTGGCAGCGGCGGCACGCAGTTCATGTTGCCGGCGACGGGCTCGATGATCAGCGCCGCGATCTCGCTTCCATGCTGGGCGAACAGACGATCCAGTGCATCGGCATCGTTGTAGGCAAGCACATGGGTCTGGTGGGCGGTATCGGCCGGGATGCCCTTGGAGTCGGGCGAGCCCAATGTCAGCGCACCCGAGCCGGCCTTCACCAGCAACGAATCGACGTGGCCGTGATAACAGCCTTCGAATTTCACCACCTTGTCGCGGCCGGTAAAACCGCGCGCGAGACGGATCGCACTCATCGTCGCCTCGGTGCCGGAATTGACGAGTCGCACCGATTCGATGGCGGGCATGAGCTGGCAGATACGCTCGGCCAGTTGTACTTCCAGTTCGGTCGGCGCGCCGAAGGCAGTACCCAGATCGAGTTGGATATGCAGCGCTTCGCGCACACGAGGATGGCTGTGGCCGAGGATCAGCGGACCCCAGGCGCCAACGTAGTCGATGTAGCGCTTGCCGTCGGCATCGGTGAGCCAGGCTCCTTCGCCCTTGGCGAAAAACACCGGTGAACCGCCGACACCACGGAAGGCGCGTACCGGCGAATTGACCCCGCCGGGGATACATTGTTGGGCGCGATTAAACAAGGAGGCTGATTTGGGGTGGTCGGAAGAGGACGTCATGCTGGCGGAATATCGCTTTCTATGGTGGAAGTTAGGGATTTATTATAGGAATCAGGCCCGGAAATTACAGCTTCGACATGGCAACGGTCAAAGGCAGCAAACAAGAGCAGATGGTCGTGGTGCCGCGCCGTTGGTGGCATGGTGCGCGCGGCAGGCTATTGGTTGGGCTGACGCTGTTGGCTTGTGCCCTTGTCCTGTTCTGGCTGGGTACGCTCTACGAGGCGGGCAGCGATGCGACGACGTCGCTGATCAACCGGCTGTCTTCGGCCAGAATAGAGGAAAACGGCAGCGCGATCAGCGCGCTCAAGGAGCAGTTGGTAAAAACGGAACAGTCGTCGAACGTGGACCGTCTTGCCCTGCAGGACTTGCGCGTCAATATCCAGCGGTTACGCCAGCAGATCTCGCAGTTGGAAGAAGACGTGTTGTTCTACAAACAGATTGCCGATACCGGCTCGCATGACAGCAGCAGGGGGCTGGTGATCTCGGCGTTCGATTTGTTGGCGACATCTGCGGCGGATCATTTTCGTTACAAGATAAAGTTCGAAAAAATCGGTAACCCCAATACGATGATCGAAGGCTCGGCCAACATCGCGGTGACCGGCGTCAAGGACAACATGGACTTGACCCTTCCGCTGAGCGCTTTGACCAATTCGTCGCAGGGCGACAGCATCAAGCTGCGTTTCCGCTCTTTTCAGGACGTGGAGGGAGAAATCACGATTCCGTACGGATTCGAGCCGTCGCGTATCGAGATTCTGGCGGTGACGGAAGATCCCGAAAGCAAGACCCTGCAGAAGAATTTCAGCTGGTTGGTGGAAACCGGCCAGAAAGCGATTGCAAAGTGATGCAAATGGAGTTCTGCTCGCTTTGAACGAGGAGAGTCAACTTGACTGCGATGAAGAAGAACGGCCAATCGACCAACAACACCTCCCTGATTGCCAAGGGGATGGAGTTTCATGGCGATGTGCATTTTTCCGGGATTCTGGAAATCGAAGGCTTGGTAGTAGGCAACATCATCGCGCACCCCGATGTCGTGGCGGAGGTCAGGATCAGGGAAGCCGGTGAAGTCAAAGGCTTCATTTGCGTGCCGGTGGTGATCGTCAATGGACTGGTGGAAGGCGACATTTACAGCAGCAATCACATCGAACTGGCCGCCAAGGCTCGGGTCACCGGCAATGTGTTTTACCATTTGATGGAAATGGTACTGGGTTGTCGGGTGCAGGGTCAGTTAACCCACAAGAGCTCTGCGGAAATAGCCAAGGTGCTGCCTCCGGCGACCAATCTGCGCGATACTCAGCCCATGGCGCTGCCGGAGCATCATTGAATTTCCCGTATCGGCACCCATGTTGTGAGTGGAAAGACTCCGCATTGCCATGCGGTTGCGGGCGCGAGTGACCGACCTATGACAGACATCGTCCAAGCTTTTGAACCCTCCGTCATGCAACTGACGGAAAATGCTGCCAGCAAGGTCAAAACGCTGGTTACCGAAGAGGGAAATCCCAATCTCAAATTGCGGGTGTTCGTTACCGGCGGCGGTTGTTCGGGTTTTCAGTATGGATTCTCGTTTGACGAGAACGTCAATGACGACGACACCGTCATCACCAATGCCGGTGCCAACATGCTGGTGGATGCGCTGAGCATCCAGTATCTGACCGGAGCGAAAGTCGATTACGTCGAAGGCCTGCAAGGTTCGCGCTTTGTCGTGCAGAACCCGATGGCGACGACTACTTGCGGCTGCGGCATGTCGTTCTCGGTTTGAGGTTGGCCCGACTTCAGGCCTGATAAATTCCGCCGGCAATCACCGCCTTGCTCGCCCCCGTGAAGGGCGAGAAATCGATCGGCTTCCCTTGCAGCGTCTGTCGTGCAAACCATGCAAACGCTACGGCTTCCACCCAGTCAGGATGCAAACCGTAGCGTTCGGTGCTGACGAGCGTGAATGTTGGCAGCCTGGTTCCCAGGCTTTGCAGCAGTGCTGTGTTGTGGAAGCCGCCGCCACAGACGAGGATTTCTCCTTTCTTTAGATGCCGAAGAATTTGATCGGCGATGGTTTGCGCCGACAATTCGCGCAGCGTGGCCTGCACATCTTCTGGTTTATATCGGGTGGACAAGTTCGCGAGTTGGCGCTGCACCCATGCCAGATTGAACAATTCGCGTCCGGTGCTCTTTGGGTGGGGCAGCGAGAAATACGGCTCTGTCATCAAGCGTTCCAGCAGTGGCGTCGCCGGCGTGCCGCTCAGGCTCCACGTGCCTTGGTCATCGTAGTCGTGTCCTGTGCAATGCTTTATCCAGCTATCAAGCAACACGTTGGCGGGGCCGGTATCGTAACCAAAGGGTTTGCCGTCGCCGGCATCGAGTACGGTGATGTTGGCGAAGCCGCCCAGGTTCAGCACGACGCGAGGAACATCTGCTCTGCCAAAAATGGCGTCGTGGAAAGCTGGCACCAGTGGGGCTCCTTGACCACCGGCTGCCATGTCGTGGCGCCTGAAGTCGGCAACAGTGGAGATGTTGGTGAGGTGAGCTATGGTGTTGGGATCACCGATCTGGATGGTGAAGGGACAACCGGATGCTTCAGCAACGGGCTGGTGCCACACGGTTTGGCCATGACTGCCGATCGCACGGATGGCGGCAGCATCAACCTCGTTCTTTTTGATGATTGCATTGGCGGCGTCGCTGAATAGCCGGGCGACCTGGATATCAGCGCTGCCAAACTCGCTGAAGCTAAGGCCTTGGTTGTCGATCAGCGCGGATAGTCTGGCTTTTAGGGTGGTGGGGATTTCGAAACATTGGAAATCGTGGACTTTCGGCATCCCATTGACGAATTCGACCAGCGCGCAATCGACGGCATCCATGCTGGTGCCTGAAATGAGGCCGATGTAATACTCGGGAGACATTATTGGATGACACCTTGTTTGTCGGCGCGGGAGTCGGGTGCGGCTGCGACGATGGCGCCGGGGCTGTGATCACTGTCCAGCTGTGCAAGGAGTTGATCGACCTGCTTCTTGAACAGTGCCATCTCCCTGGGAGGCAGGGATTCGGCACGTGGGAGTTTGTCGTAGATTTTGCGGGAATCACGATGGATGCCGTCCACCAGGAATTCGTAGTGCAGGTGCGGGCCAGTCGCAGCGCCAGTCGCGCCCACATAACCGATCACATCACCTTGCCGCACGCGTGAGCCTTGCTTGGCAAGGCGTGAGAAATTGCTGAGGTGCGCATATTTGGTGACGTAGCGCTCGCTGTGTTGGATGACGATAAGTTTGCCGAATGAGCCGTTGTAACCGGCATAAGTGATGCGGCCATCCGAGGTTGCTACTACCGGTGTGCCTTGCGGAGCCGCATAGTCGGTACCTTTGTGTGCGCGAATCGTGTTGAGTATCGGATGTTTGCGGGCAAGGCTGAAACCTGAACTGATGCGCGTGAAATCCACAGGGTTCAACAGAAAGGCCTTGCGCATGCTTTCGCCGGCAGGGCTGTAAAAGTTGACGTTGCCGCTGGTGTCTTCATACCGGATGGCGGTAAACGTTTTGCCTTGGTTGACAAATTCGGCGGCGAGAATTTTGCCGAAGCCGATACGATTGCCATCGAGATACTGCTCTTCGAACAATACTTTGAAGGTATCTCCTTCGCGGGTGTCGAGGATGAAGTCTATCACCCCGCCGAATATGCCGGTGAGCTCCATGGTCATTGCGGCCGGAATACCGCTTCGTTGCGCGGCCATGAACAACGAATCACTGATCTCGGCTTGGCGCACTACCAGTTTGATGTCGGGAGCGCGGAGTTGATGATGGAAGTCGTAGCTGCCGTTGTCATTGCGGACAAATTGGTAGCTTTCGATTGCCGATTTGGAAACTTCAAGTGACGTAAGATCGTGGTCGGCATCGAGATCGAAAGTGAGACGGTTGCCTGGAAACAGGCTTTTAAGCACTTTGGCGTCCTTGTTGCTGCCCATGATCGCATCCACTTCCTGCGCGCTTAAGCCGGCCTTTTTGAAGATGGACGACAAGGTATCGCCATTTTTTACTTCCAGCTCCAGCCTGGTGTTCTGCTGGTTTTCCGCAGTCCTGTGGTCGGGAAGCACGCTTTCAGCAGCTTCGGCCTGTTGTTGCTCGCTGGGAAGTGCGACATCGTGGGGTGGCAAGTTCTGGTAAATGACCAAGCCGCCCAGGAAGGCGAATAAAAGCACCAATGTTGCCTGGTGAGCCTTGGGCAGGTGTTTCAGCAATAAGTGATCAGGTTCGCGGTTTTCTTGCATCGATCGTAAATGTATCAGTAACTTCGTAACTTTCTGGATTGTAACAAAATCCGGTAGCTGCTCCCCGGGTAAAATGCAAAACGGGAAATTGCGAGGTGCTGATGCAAATGCCTGTGTTGTTGCAAACTTGTGCGGAATTTGTAAAGTGCGCGCCTCTCTTGATTGGTTGGTTATATGCTCCAGGTCGAGCCAGGAATGTAACAAATGACGAATAACGTGATTGCAGATTTGCAAAGTCGTGGCTTGGCGGCATTTATTTCTGCGGAACAGGAGCTGGCCGAGCACTTGCGGAGCGGGGCGAGAACGGTCTACTGCGGTTTCGATCCAACTGCCGACAGTTTGCACATTGGCTCGCTGGTGCCGTTGCTGGCTTTGAAAAGATTTCAGCTTGCCGGTCATAGACCGGTTGCCTTGGTCGGTGGCGCAACAGGGATGATCGGCGACCCCAGCTTCAAAAGCAAAGAACGCAAGCTCAACACTGCGGAAACCACGCGTGAGTGGACAGAGAAGATCAGGCGGCAGGTTTCGAAGTTTATCGATTTTGATTGTGGTGCCAATTCGGCGGTCGTGGTGAATAACTTCGATTGGTTCGGCGATCTTGATGTGTTGAGTTTTCTCAGAGACATCGGCAAGCACTTTTCAGTCAACGCCATGGTTCAGAAAGAAAGTGTAAAGCAGCGCCTTGAGCGCGAAGGTGAGGGAATTTCGTTTACCGAGTTCACTTACATGATCCTGCAGGCATATGACTTTGCCATGCTAAA
>DATJXP010000454.1:0-5241 GCA_035500035.1 Candidatus Acidiferrum sp.
GTCAGAGTAATTTGATCAAGCCGACTTCCTGATCGGCTTGATATGCGCCAACGCCTTCGGCTGCTGCGCAATTTTCCACAGGTCCAACGCCGTCTGCATGTTGATCCATGTCTCGGGACTGGTGCCCAGCAGCTTGCCGAGCCTAGCCGCCATTGCTGTCGTCATCGCGCGTTTTTCCAGCAGCAATTCACTGACAGAAAGCCGCGACACACCTAGGCGCTGGGCGAATTCGGTTTGGCTCATGCCCAACGCAGGCAATACATCTTCGCGCAGGATCGCGCCGGGGTGAGTAGGCCGCCTGGCAGGATGACGCAGAGACTTTTTCATCAGTGGTAGTCCTCGAGATCGACATGGAAGGCATCGGTATCGACGAATCTGAACGTCAGCCGCCAGTTGCCTGACACATTGACGGCATAAGTGCCTTTACGCTCGCCCTTGAGTGCATGAAAGCGGCAGCCGGGCAGGTTCATGTCGTCCGGCCGTTCGGCCGAGTCCAGCAAATCCAGCAGACGATCCAGCCGTTGCAAAAACTGCGGCGGCACTCCGCGCGCGTCGTCATGGCGAAACAGCCTTTCCAGTCCTTTGTGCCGGAACGAGCGGATCATCGATACAGTTCCATTGTAATGTCAGGGATTACAGTCGGCAACCCGGGAAGCGCCAGACCACACCCACAACATAGTCGAGAATCTGCTAAGTGCCAGGTGTTTCGGCATCATCAAGTCGAATTGCAGACAGACTGGACCTTGGCGGAAAATAACCAGCCTTTCAATTCAATCGATCCGCTGGAATGACCCTGCCATGTGGAACATGAATCAAGTGACCAAAATCGAATACCGGTCCGGTTATTCTTACATGATCTGGTTTGACGACGGAGTAACCGGTGCCGTGGATTTCTCGGAATACCTGCAACGCGGCCCTGTTTTTCTTCCTCTGCGCGACCTAGCGTTCTTCAGGAAAGGCCACATCGAAGGGGGCACCATCGCGTGGCCAAACGGCGCCGATATTGCGCCGGAGACGCTGTATCTCAAATGCAGGGAAGCTTCGCGTACCCCTTACTAGAAAAATCAGAACAGGGCGTTCTCGGCTCTTAATCTTTCAAGCCGCCACCACCTTCATCCGCACCTCCACTTTCAACACCCGCTTGAGCGCCGCGAAGATCGCCGAAATATTACTCATGGTCGGATTGCCCGACAGTGACAGCATGCGATGCAGGCTTTTCGCTGACTTGTCGATCTCTACTGCCAACGCTTCAAAACCCATGGTGGCATTGACCAGATCGCGCAGGATGAGCTTGGTGGTTTCCGGCTCGCCATTGATGAACAGCGTCAGCGCTTCGTCCAACATGGCTTTGACAAAAGCAGGATCACGCGCCAAGCGGGCCGCTACCGTTGCTTTGAAATCTCGCGTCAAAGCCATGTTCTTCACCTCGTAGTTTTCTCTTTTCGACAAGGCTGCTGTCCATATAGTAACTTATGTGTTTCCATTAAAAAAGAGCTGGCACGCATCTGTATAGCCCTCTTTCAGGATTTCTGCTGGAATTAATGCAAGCCGGGCACTGCTCGGTGCGAAAATTCAACTTTCACCTCCATAAAGACTCGCAATAATCCCTATGCAAGGCCTGCGCATAATCCCCGACGACCTCACCCATCCCAAGGTCCAGGCCCTGCTCGAGGCCCATCTGAGCAACATGCATTCATTGTCGCCACCGGAAAGCGTGCATGCTTTCGATGTAGCCAGGCTGCGCAGCGCCGACGTCACCTTCTGGACTATGTGGCTGGGCGAGATATTGGTCGGTTGCGGCGCGTTGAAGCAGTTGAACGCCGAGCACGGCGAAATCAAATCGATGCGGACGCGCGACGAGTTCCGTGGCCGCGGTGCCGGCCGTACCATGCTGGCGCACATCATTGCCGAGGCTACTCGTCGCGGTTACCGGCGCTTGAGTCTGGAAACCGGCTCGGTGCCCGCCTTCCAACCGGCGCTGCGTTTGTACGAAACTGCGGGCTTCCGTTACTGCGAGCCTTTTGCCGATTACGTAGAAGACCCGTACAGTGTGTTCATGACAATCGAGTTGGCAATCCAGCGGAGCTAACCATGACCAAACACCGCATCTTCACCACCAGCGTCGCCAAGGTGTATCCGCTGTACGTCCAGAAGGCCGAGCGCAAGCAGCGTACGCAGGCGGAAGTCGATCAGATCATCTGCTGGCTGACTGGCTACACGCCGGCGGCATTGAACAAGCAGCTGAAGCAGGGCAATGACTTCGAAACTTTTTTCGCCGAGGCACCGGCGTTGCATCCGAATGCGGCACTGATCAAGGGCGTGGTGTGTGGCGTGCGGGTCGAAGAGGTCGAGGATCCGCTGATGCAAAAGATCCGCTACCTTGACAAGCTGATCGACGAACTGGCCAAGGGCAAGGCGATGGATAAAATCCTGCGGTGAATTCCGTTACTCCCAACCAATTGCTCGTTTGGTACCCGTCATGATCCTAGCCGCCCTCGCCTCCTTCGCTGTCGCCGTCATCCTCGGCCTGACGCTGGTAACACTGGCGCTGCGCCAGCAACGTGGTTCACTGCCGCTCGCCGTCTTGCATGCTGCCTGCGCAGTGCTGGGGCTGATACTGCTGATCTGGTACATCAACGACGCCACCGAATCGCGCCCGGCGTACAACCTGGCCGCGCTGCTGTTGGTGCTGGCGCTGATGGGCGCTCTGGTGCTGCTGGCCTTGCGCATCGGCAAGCGTGAATTCCGCACGCCGCCGCCAATGGTGGTGGTCGTCATGCACGCAATGATGGGAGTGGCGGCGCTGATATTGCTGGTGGTAGGTTACGCCCACTCCATCGAATAACAATCACAGTGGGGCTGCACATGACGACCGTCAGCGGCGACAAGGCCATCGCCGACCATCTCATCGCGCTCGAATGCGCCGCGCTCGATCGCTGGGGTAGCGGCGACCCCGGCGGCTTCCTCGATCTGTATGGTGCCGATATCGGCTATTTCGACCCGCTCACCGCCAAACGCATCGATGGACATCAGGCCATGGTGGACTATTACCGCCCGTGGACCGGCAAGATATTCATCGCCCGCTACGAGATGCTGAATCCGCAAGTGGTCGTGACCGGCGACATGGGCCTGCTCAGCTACAATCTGGTCAACTATACGAAGAACGAACAGGGAGTCGAAACCGAAGGCAGTAAATGGAATTCGACCACGGTGTTCCGCCGCGCTAACGGCATGTGGAAGTCCATTCACTCGCACTGGTCGTTCACGCGTCATGACGCCTTCGTGAATCTGTCGGCGCAGGCCACCGAAAACCAGTGACGCTCTTGCGATAACCGGAGATCGACATGTTGAAAGTGCCGCCCGCAAGAACTCCAGCCATACTCCGGTCCACTTGCCGGGTAGAACTCAAATAGCAAAGGGGAAATAGATCATGCGTACCATCACTCGCCGCAAATTATTGAAGCTGGCCGGCGCCGGCGCTGTCGTAACTACGTTGCCGCTCACGGCTCGCGCCCAGACTCCGTCGTTTCCGAAAGGCGCCATCATCCGCACGCTGCTGAAGGACTACGCGCCGGAAGAACTGGCCGGCGGCGCCACGCTGTTCCACGAGCATCTGTCGCTGGCGCCGGACTTCATGAACAAGTTTCGCGCCGCGTCAGCCGCGGTGGCTGCCATCAACAATCCGCGCGCTGCTGCAACGCCGCTACCAGCGCCTGCTCCGGGGCAAGGCGGGCCGCCGATCAACGGCCCGACCCGCGATCTCGAGGCGATGGTGGCCGACGTCAACAAGGCCAAGGCCGCCGGCGTGGCGTGTCTGGTCGATGCCGGCCATCCCGACATGGGCCGCGACATCGACTTCGCCCGCCAGGTATCGCAGCGCACCGGCTTGCCCATCGTCGCCTGCGCCGGCTTTTATTCGCAGCCGTATTACCCGGCCGAAATCGCCACCATGAGCGAAGACGCCATCGTCAAGGCGCTGCTCGATCAAGTCGCCGCCGCGCCCACCGGCGCGCTCGGCGAAATCGGTTCGTGGGATGAAATCACCAGGGACGAGCGCAAGGTGTTCCGCGCCGTCGGCCGCGCGCACGTCGCCACCAACCTGCCGGTGATCACGCACACCGGCATTCCCGGCAAGTCGGCGCTCGAGCAGTTCGATATCCTGGAAGATGCCGGCGTCAAACCGTCGAGCATCGTCATCGGCCATCTCGGCAACCTGGTCGATGCCAACGTCTATGTGCAGAAGACGCTGTGCCGTCGTGGCGCCTTCATCGGCTTCGACCGGCAAGGCGGCTTCGGCGACGCCCAAGTGGTGCCGATGGTGATGGCTCTGATCGAAGCCGGCTTTGCCGACAACCTGCTGTTCTCGGCCGATGCGTCGAGCGGTTACGACAAAACGCTGACAGTGTTCCTGCCCAAGCTGAAAGCCGCCGGCGTCACCGACGACGTGCTGCATCGCATCATGGTCGACAACCCGCGGCGGTTCCTGGCGTTCGTACCGAAGAAAAAATAAGCCGCAAAAAACGGCGCGGGTTGAACGCCGCGCCGTGTCGTCCTGCAATTTGCAACGAGTGCGCTAAGGAGTACCGACCTTCACCGCCGATGCCTTGTACGGCTTGGCTGCCGCTGGCGCAGCGCCGGGGGCGACTGGAGCGCGTGCCGCGGCAAATTGACCTTCCAGCACGTAGGCGTTGTCGCCTACCACTGTCACCGCGACCGGGCCATCCGGGTAGCCTTCGTTCAAAATCGTCGAAGTGCCGCTCAAGCCATCGGCGCTGAATTCGACTTTCGACAAGCGGCCCTTGCCGCCGCCTTCGACCACCAGCAACTTGTTGCCCCACGCGCGTTGACCATCGGGGCGCTCGATGACGCGATTCAGTTTCACCTCGCTGACGGGACCGGCCTTGCCCTTCTTGTCGATCGTCGTCACGAACAGTTTGCTGGCAGCGAGTGCGTTGACGTACACCTTGTCGCCGATGATGGCGATGCCGTCGAGCACGCCGCCCTTGGGACCGAAGGCGCCGTTGCCGGCCCATACTTCCAGCGCGGTGGCGCCCTTCTTCAGGACGTTCACGTCCATGTTGTTGGTGTCGGTGATGTAGGCATTGCCGGCGGCATCGACCGCGATGTCGTTGCAGAAACCGCCGGCGGTGGGCAGATTCCAGCTGCCTTTGTCGGCACCGGTCTTCAGGTCGTAAGCGTGCAGGGCCGAGGGCGGCGGTGGCGGTGCGTCAGCCGGACGCG
>DATJXP010000455.1:0-16120 GCA_035500035.1 Candidatus Acidiferrum sp.
AGCGCTTGCGTCATGGGTTACGGAATGACGAAGGTGTAGTCGAGCGTGTAGAACGGCTGATCGAGACCCTTGGCCTTGATCTCGGCCGCGTCGTCATGCTTGGTGATATCGACGCGGAAATCCTTGACCGAGAAGATGGTGTCGGAATCGATGTACGGCGAGCAGTTGAAGTACATCATCGTCGTGAAGTCTTCATGGCCCTTGGCGCGGATGATGTAGTGGATGTGGCAGGCGCGGTAACCGTGGCGGCCGAGCTGATGCAGCATCGACCCGGTCGGCCCGGAAGTCGGCACCGGGTAATCGCCGGGCACGACGGTCTTGAAGTCCAGCTTGCCGTCGTCATCGGCATGCAGACGGGCGTAGAAGTTCCACTTCGGCAGGTAATCGCGTTGCACGAAGTAGTAGCCCTCGCCGTTCGGCTGCCACACATCGACGGTGGCGTTGGCCAGCGGCTTGCCGTGCTTGTCGACCACCTTGTGGGTGACGAACAGCGGTTTGTCGCCCTTGCCGATCTCGCCGATCAGCGCGCCGTTCGGCCGCTCCGGCAGATCCTTGAAGTACAGCGGACCTTCGACGTTCATCTCGGTGGTGCCGTGACCGTGGTTCTTGTTGTCTTCCAGCAGGATCGAGGTTTCCGAGATGCCGAGGCAGTCGGTCATCAGCGTGATCTCGCCCATCGGAAAGTCCTGGTTCGGCGTCGCCAGCTTGAACAGGAACTGGCGGCCGATCTCGAGTTCCTCGGTGGTCAGGTTCACTTCGCGCTGGAACGCGTGCAGATGTTTGACCAGGCTGCTGTAGATCTGGTGCAGGCGTGGATTGGTCTTGCCCTTGTCGCCGTGGTTGATGACGGCATCGGTGATGTTGTCGAGCGTAATGGCTGGCATGAGTGGGTTCCCCTGGCTGATAAGACTATCGTCTTGATGATACCCAGCCTTCGCCCTGCGGGCTACGGCGGGCGGGCCCAGCCTTCGTAAAGTGCTGCTTCGGGGCGGGGCCCAGCCTTGGTAAAAGTGCTACGGCGGGGCAAGGCCCTTGTTGTGCAATAACTCGATGACCGCCCTTGCTTCTTGTTCGCCGATCAGAGAGGCGCACAGGTTGACGGCCTTTGGCGGCACTGGCGAGTGTTCCAGCATCAGCGTCAGTGCCTCACCTCCCCCTTTGCACAAAGCGTCCACAACGGCCGGGCTCAATGCCCCCACCTGCGGCAACAACGCAAAATCCGCCAAAGGATGCAAAGCTTGCAACAGCTTTGGCCCGACGAACTGCGGTGCGATATGCGCCGGGTCAACCCGTCGCATCAACGATTCGATGCAGTGCAGCAAAAACGGCAATACCGGGCAACCGCGACGAAACACGGCGACGGCATTGTGGACATTGCGGCGCGCTTGCAGCCTGCCCTGCCTGGGTTCGACCCATACCTCCTGCCCGAAGGCGCAGCTGCCGTCGAATGCGAGCGTCATCGCCGGATCGAGCACCAGCACGTCGGCATCCAGCCACAGGGCCTGGTCGTAACCGTCGGCCAATGCCCGCTGCAACAAAACCAGTCGGGCGTAATCGGTGGCGATCGGCAGTTTGTCCGGCACCTTGGCCAGGTACCAGGCCGGCACCAGTTCGAAGATTTCGTCGCCGACGAAGCGATAGTCGAATACGTTTGCTGCGGCCCAGCTTTCGACGCTACGCAGGCAGGATTGCATCCAGCCGCCGCGTGCAACCGCACTGCAAGACTGAATGACGAGAGTGCGCATGCGCGGCAGGTCTCAAGCCTCGCCGCGCGTTTCCCGCAGACAAAATACGCCGATGACAAAAGTCGCCAATGCGACGATGACCGGATACCACAGCCCGTAATAAAGATCGCCGGTCAGCGCCACCAGCGCGAACGCGAAGGTCGGCAGGAAGCCGCCGAACCAGCCGTTGCCGATGTGATACGGCAGCGACATCGACGTGTAACGGATGCGGGCCGGGAACAGTTCCACCAGCCACGCAGCAATCGGGCCATAGACCATCGTCACGTACACCACCAGCAGCGTCAGGATCACGATCACTATCGGATAATTGATGCGGGCAGTATCGGCACTGGCCGGATAGCCAGCCTCTTTCAACGCCGCCGTCAGTTGTTTGCCGAAGGCTGCGTTCTGCGTGGCGAAATCGCCAGCGGCCAGCGCGCCGCCTTCGAACGCCGGCAACGATTTGTCGCCGATTTTGACGATGGCCACGGCACCCGGTGCATCCTGATTGCTGTACGGCGTGCCGGCCTTGGCCAGCAGACTCTTGACGATGTCGCACGACGAGGTGAACACCTTCTTGCCGACCGGATCGAACTGGAAGTGACAAGTCGAAGCATCGGCCACCACCACGACTGGATTTTGTTGCTGCGCCTGCTCGATGGCCGGATTGGCGTATGACGTCAGCGCCTTGAACAACGGAAAGTAGGTCAACGCCGCGATCAGGCAGCCGGCCATCACCACTTTCTTACGGCCTATCTTGTCCGACAGCGCGCCGAACACGACGAAGAACGGCGTGCCCAGGATCAGCGCCACCGCGATCAAGCCATCGGCGGTATTGGCATCGAGCTTCAACATTTGTTTGAGGAACAATTGCGCGTAGAACTGGCCGCAATACCACACCACGGCCTGGCCGGCGGTGGCACCCAGCAACGCCAGGATCACGACCTTCAGGTTGTCCCACCGCGCGAACGAGTCAGTCAGCGGCGCCTTGGAGGCCTTGCCTTCGGCCTGCATCTCGAGAAACACCGGCGACTCGCTCAGCTGCAAGCGGATGTAAACCGAAATCGCCAACAACAGCAGCGACGCCAGGAACGGAATGCGCCAGCCCCACACGTCGAACTCGGCGCCGAGCGAAATACGACAGGCAAGGATCACCACCAGCGACAACATGAAACCCAGCGTCGCCGTGGTCTGGATCCAACTGGTGTAGAGGCCACGCTTGCCGTCAGGCGCGTGTTCGGCCACGTAAGTCGCGGCACCGCCGTATTCACCACCGAGTGCAAGACCTTGCAACAGGCGCAGCGCGATCAGCAACACCGGCGCGGCAACGCCGATGCTGGCGTAGTTGGGCAACATGCCGACCAGCGCGGTCGACAAACCCATGATGATGATGGTGATCAGGAACGTGTGCTTGCGCCCGGCCAGATCGCCGAGGCGGCCGAAGATCAAGGCGCCGAACGGCCGCACGGCAAACCCGGCGGCAAACGCCAGCAGCGCGAAGATCAGCGCGGTGGTGTCGTTGACACCGGCGAAGAACTGCTTGCTGATGGTCGCCGTCAGCGAACCGTACAGATAGAAGTCGTACCACTCGAATACGGTGCCGAGCGAAGAGGCAAAGATGACGCGGCGGTGGGCTTTATCGATCATGGCGGAATGCTCTTGTTATTGTGGCAGGACTGTCCCGCCACGCTAACAGAAAGCTCGCTGCCGTCAAACAGCGACGGCTGCTTCCGCCTCGACTTCCGGCTCGGGCTTCAACGTATCGCCGAGCACCAGGTACAGACACGGCAGGACGAACAGCGTGAACACCGAGCCGATCAGCATGCCCGCCACCAGGATGATGCCGATGCTGTTGCGCGCGTGGGCGCCGGCACCGGTCACCAGCACCAACGGAAAGTGACCGATCACGGTGGCGAACGTCGTCATCAGGATCGGCCGCAACCTTACTTGTGCCGCGGTGTGGATCGCCGCCAGCTTGGTCAGGCCCTGATGCTGCAACTGGTTGGCGAACTCGGTGACGAGAATCGCGTTCTTCGCCACCAGCCCCACCAGCGTCACCAAACCTATCTGCGCGTAGATGTTCAGCGTGGTAAAGCCGAGGAAGGCGAACAGCATCGCCCCGCTCAACGCCAGCGGCACCGAACCTGCCAGCACCACCAGCGGCGAACGGAAACTGTTGAACTGCACCGCCAGCAACAGGAACACCACCAACAGCGAGATCGCCAGCACCGTGGTCAGGCTGTTGCCTTCCTTGCGCAGCGAGCGCGATACGCCGGCGTATTCGATGGTGTAGTGCGCCGGCAGGATTTTCTTCGCCGCTTGCTCCAGCGACGACAGCGCCGCTTCGGTAGTGGTGCCGGCGGTAATGCCGCCGATGATGCGGAACGAACGTTGCTGGTTGAACTTGGCCAGTGCCTGCGGACCGTTGACGTTCTCCAGCGTCGCCAGTTGGCGCACCGGCACCAGTGCACCGCCCGGCGTCGTCAATTGCAAATCGAGCAGCGCGCGCGGATCGTGGCGCGCCATGTTCTCCACCATCGGGATCACGCGGTACGACTTGCCGTTGGCGTTGAAGCGGTTGATGTCGCGCTCGGAAGTCAACCCCGACAACTGCTGGCTGACCTTCTGCACGTCGAGGCCGAGATCGGCCAGGTGATCGCGATTGAAATTGAGCCGCACCTGCGGCTGATCGATCTTGAGATCGGTGTCGGCGAAGATGAAGTTGCCGCTGGCAAACGCGGCGCCGATCAGCGGCCCGGTGTACTTGGCCATTTCCTCGTAGCTGTCGCTGCTCTGCACTACCATCTCGACGTCGTACTGGCCGGCGGTCGGCAACGCGTTGGCGAGAATCGGTTGCACCTTGAGCCCCGTCACCTGCGACAGCATGCCGAACACACGATCGCGTAAGCCGGGCACCGCAAAGTCGCGCTTGGAATAATCGACGAACTGCAAGCCACCGAAGCCACCATTGGGATTCAGCGATTGCCAGGCGTAGTTGTAACCCGGCAGCGTCTGCGCCAGGCCGATCACGTCGTGCATGTAGTGTTCGGTGTACTGCACGCGGCCGTCAGGCGGGCCGGAGATCACCATCTGGATGCCGCCCTGGTCTTCCACTGGCGCCAATTCCTTGGCCGAGAACATATAGAACGGCACCAGCAACAGCGCGATGAAAACACCGACGAACAACACCTGCGCTCGCCAGGCCAGCACGGTGTCGAGCGCCCTGGCATAACGCACTCGCAGTGCTTCGAAGAAACGGTTCACTGCCAGCGTGGTCTTTGCCTCTTGTCCACGCTCGGCATTGACGCGCGCGCTCATCACCGGCGACAGCGTCAGCGCCACCAACCCGGAGATCAGCACGGCCACTGCCAAGGTGAAAGTGAATTCGCGGAACAGCGCGCCGGTCAACCCGCTGACGAAACCGATCGGCGCGTACACTGCGGCCAGCGTCAAGGTCATCGCGATGATGGGTGCCGTCAGCTCGCGCGAACTCTGTAGCGCCGCCGCCAACCGTGTCTTGCCTTCGCGCATGTGGCGCGCGACGTTCTCGACGACGACAATCGCATCGTCAACCACGAGACCGACGCATAGCACGACGGCAAGGATAGTCAGCAGGTTCAGCGTAAACCCCATGACGTGGATCAGCGCAATGGTGCCGAGGATCGAGATCGGTATCGTCACCAGCGGCACCAGCGCCGTACGCAACGAACCCATCATCAGCACCACCACCACGCCGACGAGGCAGATGGTTTCGATCAGCGTGTGCACGATCTCGCCGATGGAGCGGCGCATGTAGATGGTGGCGTCGTACGAAATATTGATGTGCATGCCGTTCTGCAGCGAGGCGTTGATCTGGTCGAGCCGCTTGTAAACGTCATCGCCGACGGCAATGGCGTTGGCACCGGGCAGGATCCACACCGACAGGAAGATGGTCGGCGCCTGGTCGCGCCGCACCATGGTGTCGCCGCGGTCTTCGCCCAGCTCGACGCGGGCGATGTCGCGCAGCCGCACCAGCGTGCCGTTGACGTTGCGCACCACCAGCGATTCGAAATCGGCGGCCGTCTTCATGGTGGCGTTGGTCAACAGGTTGATCAATTGCCCCTCGCTCTCGGTGCGGCCGATGGCCGCCAGTACGTTGCTGCTGCGCAGTGCTTCGATCACGGTGTCGGCGCCGATGCCGACGCTGGCCATGCGGCCCGGGTCGAGCCACACGCGCATGGCGGGGTCGCGACCACCCTCGACGCCGATGCGCTGCACGCCGTCGATCGATGCCAATAGCGGCGTGACGTTGCGCGTCATGTAGTCGGTCAGCGCGGCGCGCGACAGGCCGCCGCTGTCGACGTCGAGATAGAACAGCGCATTGGCCTGGTCGGTGCGCTTGACGTTGATGCCGGGATCCAGCGCATCGGTCGGCAACAGGTAGCGGATCTGGTTCAGGCGCGACGTCAGCTCGGCCAGCGCTTCGCTGCTGTTGACGTTGAGGTCGAGCCACGCCGTCACCGTACTGGAGCCGGCGGCGGTCGATGAATCGACGAAATCAACGCCGGGCACCGTCATCGCCACCTGTTCGACCTGGTCGGTGATGAAGCCCTGCACCACGTCGGCCGAGGCGCCGGGATACTGGGTGGTGATCACCAGCGAGGCGTTCTCGACGCGCGGAAACTGGATCACCGGAATGCGGAACGCGGCAAACACTCCAGCCAGCAGCAACGCCAGCGACAGCACCACTGCCACCACCGGGCGCTTGATGAAGATGTCGAGTTTCATGTCACTTGGCTCCGCCGGCCGGGCCTTCCGGCGGTGCACCCGACGATTTCACCAGCACACCGGGCGACAGCTTGAAAGCGCCGGCGCCGGCGATCAGGTCATCGGCAGTGACGCCATCGACGAAGGTGAGATCGTCGCGCTGGCCGAAGATCGTCACGCCCTGGCGGCGCGCGCGGAAGCCGTTGCCGCTCTTGTCGCGATCGAGCACCCACACGTACTGGCCCTTGACGTCGCTCTGCACCGCCAGCGACGGCACCGCCAGCAACTGCGCCGACAAGCCCAGCGGCACCACCACCGACACCGACATGTTGTCGAGCAACTGGTGTGCGCCTTCGCGCACCACGGCGCGATAACGGCGGCTGCGCGCGGCAGAGTTGATGGTGGAATCGCCGGCAATCACTTCGGCCTGCAGCGGCGTACCGGTGCCGACGCCTTCGGTGCGAACGATGCGCACGTCAACCCGGTTGCCGCTCGTCAGCTCGCCGTAGAACTGCGGCAGGTTGAAATCGACCCACATCTCGCTGCTGTCGCCGACCAGCGTGGTGATCTCGGTGTTGACGTTGAGGTACTGGCCCGGTTCGAAATGGTGGATGCCGATGACGCCGGCGAACGGCGCGCGGATGGTGCGGCGGTTGATGATGCTCTCGACGCCTTCGATCTCGGCCGTGGCGACATCGACGTCGGCACGCGAATGATCGACCTTGTCGTCACTGACGAAACCGGTCTTCTGCAAATTGAGATCGCGCTGCAACACCGACTTGGCCAGCGCCAGCTTGGCCTTGGCCGACGCCAGGTTGGCGCGCTGCTCGCTGACGTCGAGCTGCAGGATCAACTGCCCTTTCGTCACCCTGGCCCCGGCCTTGGCGCCCACCTCGGCGATGTAGCCAGCCAGTTCGTTGCGCAGCACCACCTGCAACGGCGCGGTGACGACGCCCATGGTGTCGATGCGCGGCCGGAAATCGGTCGGCTGCGGCTTGGTGGTTTCCACCGTCTGCGAAAACTCCGGCCGCGCCGCCACGTCGGCCAGCACCTGCCTGATCTGGGTGAACTTGAACAAGCCCAGCGCCGCCGTCACCACCAGGCAGGCGATGACGGTAAACAACCAGCGCAAAAAACTCGGGAGGGGTTTGGTACCGGCCATGACAACGATCCACTACTAAGCAAAACGGCATCGAAGCAAAGTCGGGAGCAAGTATCAAGCCAGGACCATGCCGGAATTTGGAACATCCACGGTAGCTGCTTTATTGATTTCAGAATAGAAACCAGTTCTGTCTCGGATCAAGCCGCTTCCGACAACAGCAACGCCAACGAAGTCGGCACCTTGAGTCTGAAGAAAAAATCTTCCGGGAACAGATAATCTTCTCCCGATTCATCGATCACACGAATACGGCCGAGCTTTATCGCCTGGTCATCCGGCAGTACTTGATAAATCTTGCGTAGTTCGAGCGACGCTTCGTAACCGATATTCCTGATGCACACTGCGAAGTCTGGTTTACTCATAGCGGCCCTCCCAAAATGCGTTTGATCTTTATTTCCCTGCGTCCAACACCGGCTGCTTCGTACCAATGTAACTCGGCCAGATACCGGTTGCTGTCTGACAGCCTGACCACTGCGACTCCTTTGCGTTTGCGCCAGAATCCAGCGCCATAAAGTTTGCGAAGCTTGGGTAGCTCGCGAATCCCCTTGCCCACGGCAAAGGTTTCGACGTCCTTGATATAGTCCTTCCTCTTCTTACTGGCGGGGCAATTTACCCATTTCCGACGACCAATCCTTCAAGCCTTACCACCGCTCTTCTTGCGCAAATGCTTGGGCCAGATGCCGTAGCGGCCGGCCGACAAGATGCCGTTGGGATCGACGGCGTCTTTCAGCGTTTCGTGCAAACGCCGCAGCGCGTGGTCGTTGAACGAGTAGGTGTCGGCACAGTCGTCCATGAAGGCGGCGTGCGTACGGTATTCGCCCCAGCCGTGTTCGGCGGCGACTTTCACCATGCGGCGGAAAATTTCACGCGTCTTCTTGTTGGCGTCCTTGTCGCGCGAGATGCTGAAACCGACCAGGATCACGAACGTGCGCTGATGGTACGACTGCGGAAACACGTTGAAGATGGTGCTGGCGCCCATCTCGCGGAACACTTGCGAGATCACGCGTTGCGATTCCAGCACGGCGGCGCCCGTCATCGGGATCACCGGCGAAAAACCGAGGTGGCCGTTGCTGCCGGTGGGATTGAATGCCGAACGCGCGCCGAGCGAGAACACCCGCAGCGACGGCACGCCTAGCTGGTTCTCGTCCTGCGACTTGTCGATGATTTCCTGCGTCATCGGGAAGTGGAAATATTCCTGCTCCTGGAATCTGACGCCGGGAATTTCCGCGGTGAACACTTGCTTGGTGTATTCCCACGACGCATCGAGGATGGCCGGCGGGCCGAAGAACTTGAACTGCGAACTCCACCATGGCGTGTTGCGGCTCTGCGCAAATTCGTCGAGCACTTTTATGTCGTCGGCATTGGCGCGCTCGTACCGCTGCTGCAGTTCCGGATTCTGGCCCAACGCAAACTGCACCGGCGATTGCAGCCCGGTGCCGGCGTTGAGCACGCCCTTGTACATCAGCCGCGCGGTGATCTCGACCAGCTTGTGGATGTCGTTGTAGCGCATCACCTGTACCGAACCCGAGCGATACGCTTCCGGTTCCGGCAGCAACCAGATACCCATCTTGGTGACGACGCCGAAGTTGCTCTGGCCGAATAAACCATCGACCCACGGCCCGTAGCCCCAGCGGAACTGCTGCCACGTCTTCGAGTTCGGCAACGCGCCCATGCCGGTGCGCACCACTTCGCCGTTGGCCAGTACCACTTCCATACCGCAGTGCGCTTCGAAGTGATCGCGATACGGATTGGTGGTGTAACCGCAGCCGTGATCGAGCGCGTTGCCGATCACGCTGCCCCAACCCGGATCGGGACAATCGATCCACAGCTTGAGCTTCTTCTCTTGTATGTGGCGATACAGATCGAAGTAGCTGACACCCGGTTCGACCAACGCGTAGGCATTCTCTTCGCTGATGTCGAGAATACGGTTCATGCGTTTGAGATCGAGCACGACCGAGCCCGATAGCACAGGTGCCGAGCCACCATAGCCGAGGTTGCGACCAGTCGAAACCGGATATATCGGAATCTTGTACTGGTTGGCCACTTTCATGATGGCCTGCACTTGCTCAGCCGAATTCGGCGCCAGCGCGGCGGAGGCAATCTTTTCTTCCGCTTCGTCCCACAGCGGAGAGTAGGCATCGCGATACAGATCGAGATCGGCGTCTTCGGTATAAACCCATTCGTCGCCGATCAACTGGCGGAATTCGGCAATGGCACGTTTGAAGGTGGCTTCGGTCAGGCCGGGTGGGGTTCTCATGGAAGCGTTGGCTCTAATTGGCTGCTTTTATCGGGACTCGGCAAAGAATAGCCCAAGGTCGCCGATAAAGGCCAACGCATCGATGATGGCAGGCGCGAAGTGATTATCCCGGCAGCACCGTCAACCTGATGTGAAGCATCGGCTACGGCACAAGTGAATTGACGACGACATCATTGGTTTTCGTCAGCGGCACGTTTCCAGGCCTGGCGCCGCTCGCTTGCAGGGCATAGGCGGTGATATTCACCACCGCGTCTTCCGTCATGCCCTGGAATTCAAAAAACTTGTCGAAGGCCGTGACCTCGAAGCGGGTGATCAGTTGCGCCGTGGTCTTCTGTCCCCACCGGCTGAGGAAGTCCTTGCCGGCCAGCGGCGGCACGTGATCGGTTTCGCGCACGAATTTCTGGTACGACGCCGGGAGAGAATCTACCGGCGGCAACCCGTCGTCGACGCTGGCCCGCCCCAGCAGGTTGTAGGTGTGACATTTGCCACAGGCGTTTTCGTACGCCACCCGACCGGCTGCGGCCTGGGCAGCGGTGAAAACGCGAGGCCGAGCCGAATCCTGCGCAGTCGCGATCACTGGCGCCGAACAGAGCAGGACAATGGCAAACAGGGTGGCTCTGGTGTTCATGGTAGTTACCTCACAGCCAACTTGTACAGGAAACAGGACGCTTCTGCCGCAGGAAAACTAGTATTCAACGATGCAAGCAAGATGATTTCGATACCGCCCTGCTGTTGCCACCTCGCAGAAGTTGGGCTCAAGGCCCGAAGCCGTCGATGGCTGTGCACTTAGTTTCCCTCGTTGACACCAACTTTCCGTGGCAGAATCCGGCCGCATAACAAAACAGCAGATTCGTTCGCAGAGGGAGTATGTCGATGACTTGTCGCACCAGGATGCTGTCAATTGGTTTGGCGCTGTTATCCAGCCTTCCGTTGATCGCCGCCGGCCAATCCCCGCTCGACCAATTGGCCCGCAACGTCGATCGCACCGAGAGCGTGCGCGCAGTCAAGCACCTGCAAAGCAGCTACGCCCAGTATGCGCAATACGGTTTGTGGAACGAAGTCGGCGCACTGTTCACGGCCGATGGCAGTTTCGTGTTCGACGGCTTGATCAAACCGGCACAAACCGCGCAAGGCCCGAAAGCCATCGCCAACTTCCTGCGCACGCGCTACGGCGGTGGTTATGACGGCCTGAAAGCGGACGCGCTGTCGAGCATGATGATCGACGCGCCGGTCATCAACCTGGCTCAGGATGGCGAGAGTGCGAAAGCGCGCTGGCAGGCCATCATCTTCCACGGCCATGGCGGTGAGGCGCGGGTCGAAGGCGGCGTGTTCGAGAACGACTACGCGCGTGACCACGGCGTGTGGAAAATTGCGACTGCACATTATTACCCGCAGTACGACGGCCCCTATGCCGAAGGCTGGATCAACTGGGGTGGCGGCGATATCCCGGTGGCGCCGAAACATTTCGATGTCGAGTCGGCCGGCATCCCGATCCCGCCGGCAACCGGCACCGCACCGGCAACCAAGGCCACGCTCGCCGAACTGCAAACAAGAATCGACACGCTGAACGACGAAGACCGCATCCGCAATCTGCAGGCCGCCTACGGTTACTACGCCGATCGCAAAATGTGGGACGACGTGGTCGATCTGTTCGCACAGGACGGCGTGGTGGAGATCAGCGGTCAAGGCGTCTGGCGCGGACCGCAAGGCGTGCGGCATTGGCTCGACAGCATCGGCCCCGCCGGCCTCACGCACGGCCAGCTCAATGACCGTTTGCAGAATGACGTCACTGTGACGATAGCGCCAGGCGGCAACGAAGCGTTCGCGCGTGGCATCGAGCTCGGCATGCTGGGCGAAGCTGATCAAGAGAAAGGCTGGTGGGAAGTCGCCGTGTTCCGCAATCGTTTCGTCAAGGAAAACGGTGTGTGGAAAATCCGCGAGCTGCGCCGCGTGGTGTTGATGAAAACCGACATCTTCCAGGGCTGGGGCAAGAATCGCCTCATTGATCCTGTGCCAACCGGCATCAATGCACCTGATGCACCGATTGCCAGCGCCGACGCTGCTGCACCCGGCCTGGCGATGCCGGCCTTCCTCGGTGTGCATCCGGTAACAGGTAAAGCCGTGAAAGCTGCCGGTAGCGCGAAGGTCATCGCACTGACCAATCTGACCGGCAAGATTGCCGCAAGCGAACCCAAGGCTATCTCCATCGACGAAGCGCATCGCCGCCTCGCGCGCTCCGCCGCGTGGGACGGTGCCGCCAACATCTCGGCCACCTATGGCTACTACGTCGATGACTCCGACGCTGCCGGCTGGGCCAACACTATGGCAGCCAAGGGTTTCAAGCAGACGCCGTTCCAGGGTTATCACATCGGGCGTGATCGTTTGATTGCCGCGCGCGTCAAAGGCAAGGGTCCGGAAACGCAGGCCGGGATTTCGTATCACTGGCTGATGCAGCCGATGGTGCTGGTGTCCGACGATGGCCGCTCCGCCACCGGCCGCTTCAAGTTGTTTCAACCGCGTACCGGCAAAACCGTCGGCAAGGCCGGCGACTTTTTCGCCGCGCAATTCTGGGGCGGCATGTATCACGACCGCTACGTGCTGGAAAACGGCGTGTGGAAAATCTGGGAGCTGACGCTCGACGAACCGTTCATCACGCCGGTGGCATGGCAGGACGGTGTGTGGGCCAAGGCGAAGGATCCTGGGCCGGGAGTGAATGTGCGCCGCATCCAGGGTGGCAACACTACCAACGTCGATATTCCGCTTACCTCACTCGGCAAGCGCGAAGAACATTTTGCCGGCGGCACCGGCGAGCCGCAGCAATGGCCAACGATATTGCCGATGTGGTTTACCTACACCAACCCGGTCAGCGGCCGCGTGCCCGAACTGCATCAGCCAGATTGCGTGCCATGCGCCGCTCATCCCGAATTGCGGCTCGATCACAACGGCTACCAGGAACCGCCGGACGCACCGGCGGCAAACCGCTCTCCCTGAACCCGGCGAGGCCCTGCCAGCCATCGCTGCAGAGCCTCGTTGTTGCTGTCCGAAATAAAAAGTCCCTGCCGCCTTTCTATTACGAAACTGGAAATCAAACCGGAGAGGAATCCATGAACCGACTGGCAGCCATTACCACCTTGACCCTGCTTTGCTGTGCGCCTTGCCTGGCGCAACCGCAAATCGATTACGCCAAGCTCGACATCAAGACCACCGATCTCGGCCATAACCTCTACCTGCTCAACTGGCAAGGCGGCGATTCGCTGTTCCTCGTTGGCGACGACGGCGTGCTGCTGGTCGACACTGCGGTGCCGCAGCTTGGCGACAAGATCAAGGCGGCGATTGCACACGTCAGTGCCAAGCCGATCAGGTATGTCATCAACACCCATGCGCATGCCGATCATTTCGGTTCGAACGAACTGATGGCAAAGGGAGGCGCGATCATCATCGGCCACGACCTGTTGCGCGAGCGCATGGTGAAGGGTCAGTACCTTGCGTCCTTCAATCAGACCATCCCGCCGTCACCGCCGGCAGCGGTGCCGACGATCACCTACACCGACACGATGACGATTCATTTCGGCGGCGAAACCGTCGAGTTGATCCACGTGCCCGCGGCCCACATGGACAACGACACGCTGGTGCATTTCAAGCGCGCCAACGTCATTCATGCCAGCGGCACCGTCGGTGACCGCGGCTATCCGTTCTTCGACATGTCCGGCGGCGGTTCGCTGGCCGGCACGATTGCGGCTGAAGACAAAATGCTGGCTCTTGCAGATGACAACACCAGAATCATCCCGGACGAAGGCGACCCGGCGAATAAAAAATTCCTGCAGGCATCGCGCGATGCGCTCGCCGCCATCAAGACGCGCGTGCAGAAACTGATCGATGAAGGCAAGGACGAAGCGCAAACGCTAGCCGCCAAGCCGAGCAAGGACATCGATGCCCGGTTGGTGCCGCAGGGAGGTTTCCTGTCCGGCGACACCATCACGCGCATGGCGTATCAGTCGCTGAAGGGCATAAAGCCGCCGGCGCGGCCGCAATGATCGAAGGTCAACGTCGCAGCACTTGCAGGATCGCTCGCTGGGTAAAATCCGGGTCGCGAACCTGATTGAACAACCACCAGCCAAGGCCAATCGCCACCGCCAGCACTTGCAGCACCGGCCATTGCTCGCCGCCGACATCAACCACGGCCGATGGCAAGGTCACGAGCGCATCAAGCGTGGGGATGAGCTCGGATAACAACAGACAGCAACTGGATAAAGCAGCGAACCATGCCAGGTAACGCAGCAACTGCCAGTGGCGCTCCTTGCGTTGCACCCGTTGCAACACTGCCAGCGTAAACGGCTCGGCTGGCAATGCTTCAACGCTGCGATTGAACCAATCCTGTAAGTCGCGATCATCACTCATGGTGAGGACCTCCGGTTGCATAAGCGGCGAGGTATTCGCGCAACTGCGCGCCGCCGCGATTGATATGGGATTTTACCGTGCCGAGCGGCAGTCCGGTCAGGTCCGCAATGGCGCCGTGGCTCATGCCTTCATGATAAGAGAGAACGACGCACAGCCTGACGGCTGCGCCGAGTTGCGCCAGCGCGCGATTGAGATCGAGCGCCATTGCTGACGTATTTTCGACAGCCTGCTCCGGCAACTCCGCGTCCTGATCCAGCTTGAACAACGGATCGTTGCGCCGCAGCTGTTTCAACCACGTGTGCACGGCAATGGTTTTCAACCAGGCCGGCAGTGCTTGCCCCGCCTGCAAGTCCGGCAGCGCACCCCACGCCTGCAACAGCACCTGCTGCGCCAGATCGTCGGCCAGCGCACGATCATGACTCAAGCGTCGCAGCAGGTTGCGCAGCCACTGCTGATGGCGCTCGACCAGCACCGCAAACGCCTGTTGATCGCGCTCGCGCGCCAGCAGCACCAGCGTCGCATCGCTGGCGGCCGCGTAGTTCGCGGATTTCCTCATGGAACGGATCAGCCCTGCGACTGCTTTTCTGCGGCCTTTGCTTCGGCCTTGGCGCGCTTGTAATCCCATTCGGCATAAAGCCAGAACAAACAGCCGAACACGAAGCAGAACATGCCAAGGCCTACCAGCACCCAGTTGGGTCCGGTATCCACCATTGTCATCAACGGAATACCGCCGCGCCCGGCAGCGCCTTCAACCGGCTGCATTTTGTTGCCATGCATCGCTATTCCCATGAAGCCGAACAGCAACCCCGACACCAGGAACAGGAACACGCCAATGCCTTTCTCCTGGCGACGGCGCTCGATGGCGGATTTCGGCGTTGAAAATGTGCCGGGTTTGTCGGACGTCAGCAGCTTTTCCAGCAGATCCTTGTCCAGCCCGTCGCCTTTTTCCAGCAGCTTCAGTTTCAGCTCGTGGTCGCGCTGCTTCTTTTTTTCGCCGGCCCAGATAAAGGCGACGATCACAATTGCCAATCCCAGCCAAAAGCCCAATTCTTTCAGGCCTACCCCCAGGTCGCTCATGCTGATCTCCTTACGATGTGGATGTTCTCATCGGTAAAGACCCCACCTTACCCTCGTTTGGATGCAAGGCAGCAGAAAAATCAGTCAGCACAGACACTGTTGGATTATGTCTTCTTCAGCTGCTCCGCCAGATACAACCAGGTATCGACTACAGAGTCGGGCGTGAGCGACACGGTTTCGATGCCCTCTTCCAGCAGCCACTTGGCCAGATCCGGATGATCGGACGGGCCCTGGCCGCAGATACCGACGTACTTGCCGGCCTTGCGGCAGGCCTGGATCGCCATCGACAGCAGCGCCTTTACTGCCGGGTTGCGTTCGTCGAACGCGCCGGCAACGACGCCGGAGTCGCGGTCGAGACCGAGCGTCAACTGCGTGAGGTCGTTGGAGCCGATCGAGAAGCCGTCGAAGTATTCGAGGAATTGCGCGGCCAGCAGCGCGTTGGCGGGGATTTCGCACATCATGATCACGCGTAATCCGTTCTCGCCGCGCTTGAGGCCGAAGTGTTCGAGCAAATCGATCACCTGCTTCGCTTCGTCGAGCGTACGACAGAACGGGATCATCACTTCGACGTTGGTCAGGCCCATGACGTCGCGCACCTGTTTGATCGCGCGGCATTCGAGCTCGAAGCAATCCTTGAACGATTCCGACACGTAACGCGAGGCGCCGCGGAAACCCAGCATCGGGTTTTCTTCCGCCGGTTCGTATTCCTGGCCGCCGATCAAGTGCGCGTATTCGTTGGATTTGAAGTCGGACATGCGC
>DATJXP010000456.1:0-16163 GCA_035500035.1 Candidatus Acidiferrum sp.
AAGGTCTAACGCGACATCGATTTTTGGTTTATCAATGAAATCTCCATGTAGCCTTATTTTTATGTCTTCCTTAAGAATTTTCTTCCGACCTGTGTAATTAAATCGCTTCATTAGCAATCTCCTCCACATCCACATCGACGATTATGTCTCTGCGATTGTCAAATCCTGTCACTTCAAGCATGAAATCATTGGTATTGGCGGTAAAGGAAATGGTATTTCCTCCGATTTCTAAGATGTTCAAGTTTTCCATAACGAGAGGGTTAATATTTTTTCTTTTCGCCAAGTCGAAGTCGTTCTTGTGATACTTCTTCAGTGCGCTCGCTTTTGACGCCCCCTCGAAATCGTAAGCTACTGTGATCTTAAACCTGAGCGCCTGATCAATTGGAGTTTTGGCGCCCGCCAACACAAAACCACTTTGTACTTTTAGTAGCCTGTATTTTCGGGGACTACCTGGCGGAATGGTGGTAGGTGGTGGTTCCGGCTCCTCGCCTTTGTTTGGCTGCAGCTTTCTCTTTCGTGATTGTGGTACTTCGTCCTCGTTTTCAGGTAGATTAAGATAAAAAATATCGGATAAGACGAAAGGATCTTCATCTTCATCGCTTTGGCTTAACAAATTCAGAAGCTTTCCTACCGATAGCCGCACGAAATCAATTGTCGTAGGTCCCCATTTATATTTGCCTTTGAATTTTATGGCGTTCTTTTCCCATTCAGTGTGAGCGGGATTTTCAGAATCTCCGAGCAAGGTCGCCAAATCCCCCGTCTCGATTACAACAATACTCGTATAGCCGCGTACCTGTGGTACCCGGTCCTCTGGAATTGTGATCCCCTCGCGAACAAACAACGGCTTGCGTGCCGTGTCCGCAATATCTTTGGAGAGATAGATGTCAAAGCTGGATATAGCTGCAGCTTTATCGGTACTTTTTTGAACGTATATTGGGCATTTAATACGAATGAAAGAATTGGTTTTAGTCAGGGCTTCCTGGATTGAAGATGCAGTTTTTTTTATTAAATAGTCTTTGTCCCACTTTGGCATCGAAGCCGTTGGTGGAAGGTTCAGCTCAACCACCAGATAGTCGTGCCCGCTTAACGCCTTAACCGCAAGATTTACGAAAGATGTAAATTGCTTAAGCTGAACTTCAGGAACTAGTGCCGCCAAATTTTTTTGGATAGTTTCCTTATCGACGATCCTAGTTTCAAAAGCGTCGCATATTTCAACTTTTAACTGTCCATCGACAATAGGCCAAAAGTATTCTCTTATTACGTGTTCCGATAACTTATCGACCTCTACTTCACTTTGTACATACGGAATGATAAGAGAGAGGCCACTTTGATCTGCCTCTCTTATCAGTCCAAAATCTTCCTTCAGCTGCCGGAATATATTTTTTTCTTCTATTGGAAGCTGGAAGTAATCTTGTTCGCCATCTTCCTCGAATCTCCCCCACCAGCCATCCGGTGTGAAATGTTGGCCGTCAACATGGTGTGACTTGAGCACACTTTGACCCGCAATCAAGCAACGCATATCCGTACTTCGAACAGTGGCCGCGATAAACATGCGAATCCCACTTGTATAAGGAAACACGTATTTACCAATCCCGTGCCGACCTCTCTCTCCATCCTCCTTCCCGGACTGACCTTCAGCTCGCATAAAGTAATAAAAGGAATTTTCCTTTTGTGCCTCGTAAGCCTTTTCGTCTCCTATTAGTCCTTTGGTATTGAAATCCTCATATACGATATAGCGGCAGTCATCCTCGGCACGCGGCGGAGAGGCTAACCCATTGTCATCTGCGTTAAAGTGCTGCCACGCCTCCCTTGAAATATAGCGTGCCATCACCTTGTCGCTAGCTTTGTGAGTCCCTATAGCAAATCTCACATGAACGGGGGCTTTTGATCTTCGATCGCATTTTGCATCCAAGGAGTTCTGAATAGCCTCTCGGACCAAAGCATGGGTATCGCTATCAATACTGGCATTTGTGAAAAAGCTGGCCTGCATTGGATCGCGAGTTTTTTGATTTCGTCTTTTTCGCTCAAACTTCCATTCAACATTCATCCGTTTTTCCTTACTTAAAAATCCAACGTGGATATCTCCTTAAAGCTTAAATGACTCATCAGCCGCGCCTCCTTTGGCATCGAAACGAGCCTTCATATCTTCAACCGCCTTTTTAAGCACACTTGTTATTTTTTTTACGTCTTGCTCCGTGTAGGAATAATTGCTGCGATTTGAAAGGTTTCCTATCAGCTTGATGTCCTTTAAAGCGCGACTCACTCGCTTTTGCGCTAACTCGACAAATTTGTCTCTATGTTTGTTTGCTGCCATGGACTTTTCTCATCTGCTTTGTATGGCATATTTGCATATTCGCAGGAACTATGCAATATGTAATAGTACATATTAAATATGTACGCCGAAATATTGGTGCAAAATTCAGAGGCTGCCGGCCATTAAATTGGTATACATATGTTTGGCTTATTGTTTGAGTAAGCGCGGGGGAAACCAAGCCTCAGGGCGCGGCTTTCTGAATCTTTTGGGGTAAATGGGCCTTTCTTAGACGCCAAGGAGCTTGGTGACTATTCTCGCAATTTGATTGGCCAAGTACGGGGGAACTGCATTTCCTACCTGCACATACTGCTCCGTCCGATTGCCCTCAAAGAAATAGTTATCCGGAAAGGTTTGTATTCTTGCCGCTTCTCGAACCGTTAGGCTCCGGCATTGTCTTGGGTCAAAATGGATGAAATAGTGTCCATCTTTTGAAATGTGGCTCGTTATCGTTGTCGCTGGTCGCCCTTTAACTTGCACACGGAAGCGATCCGCAAACTTTCCGCTCTCCCAGTTCGCGTGATTTGGTCTTAACACTCTGGGATAGTCAAAAGACTTCGGGAACGGGTTGTCTCCCGCACCGAACATCTCAGACCAGCAGCTGCTGAATAAATATCTCCCAAGATCCGACGGAATGTGCCCCCGGGACTCATGATTAAGAACAGCCTTTGGCTTGTCTTCCATTAGCCATTGCTCTAACGCCGCTGTCCTTTTTCCCTCCGAGATTGCTGTCGGTCTATACCGCCTGCCGACTGTTGGAGCGTTTGCTTTCAAATTTCTAGCGACCTCTACCATAGCCTCAGCAACGCAACGGAGCGCTTTGGGTAGTTTCGAATCTTTAAGGACCTTTTCGGCTTGTTGAAGGATTTCAGATGTCCAAGATTCAGGAGAGTCCTTTCCTTTGGACAGCTTGCTTCTTAGTGTGGGCAAGCCGGAAAGGACTTCCTCAATAAGGACGACTGGACTTCTTTGAAGCTGCATTGGCTCTGTAGAAATCTCTTCAGACACGCCCAATAAAATGACTCGATGCCTAGTTTGCGGAATTCCGAATAGCTCTGCCCGGATTATGAAACTTGTATCAGACGAATATTCAGAAGCAAAAAGCGTATGAGAGTCTGGCGTCTCTACAAATGAATAAATCTTGTACCGCTTCCCAGCAGTTGTATGTCTTCCCGTCACTGCTACTGCTGGGTGCTCTAGATCTCTGCGGATCTTCGGAAACAGTCGCTCGTCGCCGACTTTGGCAGTAAGAATTCCTTTGACGTTTTCCATCACAAACACGTCCGGCTGAACGATGTTTAAAACCTCCAAGTATTCTTGATAAAGGAAATGTCTATGATCGTTTTCAGCCTTATATCCTTCAATGCCCTTGTTTCTTGCGCGTCCAACCAGTGAATATGCTTGGCATGGTGGACCGCCAATCACTATCCATGGTTCACCGTGGTGCCTAGTTTTCATCTGCCGTAATTTCTTATGAATTTTCTCGTTATCGGGCCCTAGCGTTGTCGGTTGGCCTAATGTTTCCTCGTTGGCCTGACGCCACTCCTCTGGTAGGCGCTCCAGCAAATCCTGCCTTGATAATTCGCCAGCAACATAGTCATGATAAAGGCGCTTGCTTCTATTGCCATGCAACTCCCTATAAAGTGCTCGCAATGTAAGTGTTTGGTGTGCGCTCTCTTCTTTCTCAACGGACATCCGTATCTTGAAAGCAGGATGCCCATCTTTTCTCAGAGAAGAAAATCCTTCTCCAAGCCCTCCTGGGCCAGCAAAAAGATCGATGATATTTATTGGTTTAATCATGGAGTGACATAACTCTGCTTACGAGATCAGAATACCAGGAAGTGTCGATCTTGCCAGGTATTTGTGTGGTTGATATTGCAGGTAAAGAAACCCGCTCCCGAATGATGTCCGGCATACGCGGTCGCGACACTCTCTTGGAACTCCGCATCCGGAAATCACTTCATCAGCAAGGCTTTCGATATCGACTTCATTACTCCCGCCTCCCAGGTAAACCTGATTTGGTATTTCCTTCTCGTAAGGCCCTGATCTTGATCAATGGTTGTTTCTGGCACCAACACAAATGTCATTTGTTCAAATGGCCAACCACTCGAATGGATTTCTGGAAAGCAAAAATTAGCTCCAATTACTCTAGGGATTTACGCAACCTTGCCAAGTACAGAGAGTTGGGATGGCGAACCTTGGTCATCTGGGAGTGCGCTCTTAAAGGTAAGAACGCGTGGCCGTTTGAGAAAGTTGCTGATTGGGTAGCTTACTGGTTGCTTCACCAAGACAAGGATATTGAAATTCGCGGCATGTTTTGACGATTGATTTTCTTTACCTCAATACGGCCGTAATATTCCGCTTCGGCGCTTTGCCCACCGCAATACGCGTCACTTCCTTCACTGCGGCGATATCGATCACCGACACGTTGTTGCTGCCGCCATTCGCGGCGTAGGCAAACTTGCCGTCGGGGCTGAAGGTGATCCAGTCCGGGTGATCACCCACTTTCACTTCGCCGATCAATTTCAACTCGGGCAATGAGTAAGCATAGACGCGGGCATTGAGCCGGCTGCACACCCACAGCGTTTTGCCGCCGGGAGCAACACCGATGCCGTGCGACGGTGCGCGGTTGTAGGTGCCTTCGGGCACGCGTTCGGCGACGGGGATTTCCGGCAGGTCGATGCGTTTGATTTCCTTGCCGCTCTTGAAATCCACCACGGTGAAGCCGTGGAAGTCGGACAATTGCACGTACATGTTTTTGGTGGAGCCGTCGGCGTTGGTGTCAAACGTGATGGGGCGGATGCCGTCGAGCGCGTCGCCCTTGTTGCCGTTCTTCGGTGGATACAACGCAAACACCGGCCTGCGAGTGGCGGTGTCGAACACTTGCAGATTGTTGGTGCCGCCGAAGGCTCCAGCGACGAGGTATTTGCCATCGGGTGTTACGTACGGGTTGTGCACGTTGGTTTGCGTGACGATGTGATCCACCTTCGTCATCGCCTGCGTGTCGATCACGTCGATGCCGCCATCGCCGCCCATGATGCCGACGTACACGTAATGACCGTCCTTGCCGATGGTGATGTTGTTGGGGCGCGCGGTGAGGGGGATTTCCTTGATGATCTTCAGCGTGGCGGTATCGACCACCTCGAGCGTGGTTTTGGCTTCGCTGCTGAAATACAGGTGTTTGCCGTCGGGTGCGCCGGCGGCACCGTGATTGACCGGGATGCCCTTGATCTCGGCGACGACGCTTTGCGTGGCGGGATCGATCAGCGAGATGGTGTCGCTGCCGGAATTGGTTTGCACGATGCGGGCGTGCTGGGCATGGGCGACCGACGCCAGCAACAGCGACATGCACAACCAGGATTGCAGTTGTTTGGTTTTCATTGATTCCCCCTTCTGCCTGCAAGATCTGCTCGATGGATTCCCGCGTTCGCGGGAATGACGGACTGTTCTTGTGTTTACTGCTGTGTGCCCGGTCCGAAATTCTTCGTCAGATAATCCGTCACCATGTCTTGTTCGGCCGGCTGCAGTACGGCACCGTGCTTGACCATGCCGACCACCAGCTCCTTCCACTTGGCGCGATTCCAGTATCCCTTGTACGCCGCGAGGCCGGCAAGTTCGTGGCATTGCGTGCAGGAACGCAGCACCAGTGCCTTGCCGTCGCTGTCGGGCAGTTCGATGTTGGGGTTGTAGCGATGCGGCGCTTGCGCTTCATCGGCGGCGAGCAACGGCGCGCCGTGTGCGCACAGCACAGCAACCAGACCACCGCGAAAAAGTTTCACCACGCCCATGCCAATGTCTGCCCTTTGCGATGGCTGATTATGCCGCAGCGCTCATTTTGGAAGGCAGGCAACACTGCTATGATCTTGCCCGAAACAACCAGGGCCCCAACGCACGATGTCCCACGGCAGTCTCTACCTGATCTCCGCCCCGTCCGGTGCCGGCAAAACCTCGCTGGTGAAGGCGTTGCTCAACGAGCCGCTGCCGTCGCACGGCGCCGGGTTGTGCGTGTCGGTGTCGTACACCACGCGGCCGATGCGGCCGGGCGAGGTGAACGGGGTCAATTATCATTTTGTCGATCAGGCCACCTTCAGCACGATGGTGGCGCGCGGCGACTTTCTTGAGCACGCCCAGGTGTTCGGCAATTTTTATGGCACCTCGCGCAAGTGGGTCGAGGAGCACCTGGCCAAGGGCTGGGACATCATCCTCGAGATCGACTGGCAGGGGGCAATGCAGATCAAGCAGCTGCTGCCGGCGTCGTCGGTCAGCATCTTTATATTGCCGCCGTCGCGCGATGCACTGCAGGAGCGGCTGACCCGCCGCGGTCAGGACAAACCCGACGTGATCGCCGACCGCATGGCCAAGGCCGTCAGCGAGATGTCGCACTACGGTCAGGCCGATTACCTGGTGGTCAACGACGACTTCGACTCCGCGCTGGCCGACCTGCGCGCCATCTTCCGCAGCAACCAGCTGCGGCGCAACGTGCAGGAGGCCCGAAACCGGGCACTTTTGGCCGATTTGCTGACGCCTTAGCCGGTTTTTGGGTACAATTCCGCCCCCTCCCGGCCGGTGCCGCCGCCCGGGCCCTGATCAACCCGTTAGCAGGAAATCCTATGGCCCGCGTTACCGTTGAAGATTGTCTGGAAAAAGTTGAAAACCGTTTCGATCTGGTGATGATCGCGTCCCGCCGTGCCCGCCAACTGCAGACCGGCGGCAAAGACCCGCTGGTACCGGAACTGAAAGACAAACCCACCGTGCTGGCCCTGCGTGAAATCGCCGCCGGCGCCATCGGCTACGCCATCCTCGACGAAGTGGAAATCCGCAAGTCGAGCGACGAAGAGCTGAGTGAGCTGGTGCAAGCCGATGCCCTGCGCAAAGCCCGCCAGGATCTGTCGATCGAAGAAGCCATGGATGCCGACCTTATCGAAGAAGATGACGACGATGAGGACGCCAAGACCAAGGCCAACGATGACGACGAAGACGGCGACAAGGAAGAAGCCGCCGGCGACAAGGAAGAAGAGGAATAACCCTCGCTGGCCGGGCGGGTTCAAGAGACCACATGGACACCATCGACTCCCTGGCCGGCAAACTCTCCTCCTACCTCGAACCGGGCCAGGTCAACCTGGTCCGCCGTGCCTATTACTTTGCGGCCGAGGCCCATGACGGCCAGACCCGCCGCAGCGGCGAAGCCTACGTAACCCACCCGCTCGCCGTCGCCGGCATTCTGCAGGACATGCACATGGACCATCAGAGCCTGATGGCCGCCATGCTGCACGACACCATCGAAGATACCGGCATGACGCGCGAAGCCATCGCCGGCCAGTTCGGCGAAGCGGTGGCCAACCTGGTCGATGGCGTCAGCAAACTGAACAAGCTGAACTTCAGCACGCAGGCCGAGGTACAGGCCGAGAACTTCCAGAAGATGGCGCTGGCGATGGCGAAGGACATTCGCGTCATCCTGGTCAAACTCGCCGACCGTCTGCACAACATGCGCACGCTGGAAGTGCTGAGCCCCGACAAGCGCCGCCGCATCGCGCGCGAAACCATCGACATCTACGCGCCGATCGCCAACCGGCTCGGCATGCACAACATCCGCGTCGAGTTCGAAGAGCTGAGCTTCGGCATGCTGTACCCGATGCGGGCGCCGCTGATCGAAGCCGCGGTCAAAAGCGTCGGCAAGAACCGCAAGGAGCTGGTGTCGCAGATCCAGACTGCGTTGGAGGCGTGCCTGAAACGCGAAGGCATGCCCGGCCGCGTGATAGGTCGTGAGAAGCATCTGTTCAGCATCTACCAGAAGATGAAGCAGAAGAAGCGCTCGTTCCGCGAAATCACCGACGTGTTCGCATTCCGCATCGTCACCGATCAGGTCGATACCTGCTACCGCATCCTCGGCGCCGTGCACAACCTGTACAAGCCGGTGCCGGGCAAGTTCAAGGATTACATCGCGATTCCGAAGGTGAACGGCTACCAGTCGCTGCACACGACGTTGTTCGGCATGCACGGCGTGCCGATCGAAATCCAGATTCGTACCGAAGAGATGGACGCCATGGCCGGCAACGGCATCGCCGCACATTGGCTGTACAAGACCATCAACGACAAGCCGAACCAGAGCCACATCCGCGCGCGCCAGTGGGTGCTCGACCTGCTGGAAATGCAGAAAAACGCGGGTAATTCGCTCGAGTTCATCGAGCACGTGAAGACCGATCTCTTCCCGGACGAGATCTACGTGTTCACGCCGAAGGGCAAGATCATGGAGTTGCCGGCCGGTTCGACGCCGGTCGATTTCGCCTACGCGGTGCACACCGACGTCGGCAATGCCTGCGTCGCCTGCCGCATCAACCGCAAGCTGGCGCCGCTGTCGGAACCGCTGCAGAGCGGGCAGACGGTGGAGATCATCGCATCGGGTTCACATCCGAATCCGTCGTGGCTCAGCTTCGTCGTCACCGGCAAGGCGCGCAGCAACATCCGCCACTTCCTGAAGAACCAACGCCGCTCCGAAGCGATCGCGCTCGGCCGCCGCCTGCTGAACAAGACGCTGTCGAACTACGGCTATCACCTGGCCAACATTCCGAAGGACAAGGTCGGCGGCCTGCTGGAAGAAACCAACTTCGAAGTGCTGGACGACCTGCTGGAAGACATCGGGCTCGGCAACCGCATGGCGTTCATGGTCGCGCGCCGACTGATCCCCGACGACAAGGGCGGCACCGGCAAGTTCAGCGAAAGCAAGGGCGATTCGGCGCTGGCGATTCGCGGCACCGAAGGCTTGCTGATGACGTTTTCCAAGTGCTGTCACCCGATTCCGGGCGATCCCATCGTCGGTTACGTCAGCGCAGGCCGCGGCATGATCGTGCACACCGAGAGCTGCAAGAACGTCGCCGATATCCGCCACGATCCGAAGAAGTTCGTCTCGCTGCGCTGGGATCCCGGCGTGCAGGGCGAGTTTTCGGTGGAGTTGCGGGTGGAAGTCGAGCACCAGCGCGGCATCATCGCCACGCTGGCGAATGCCATCACCAGCAGCGAGGCCAACATCGAGAAGATGACGATGGCCGACCGCGATGCGCAGTTCAGCATCATCAACCTGACGCTGAGCGTACGTAACCGCATTCACCTCGCCCGCGTGATGAAGCGCGTGCGCGTGATCAAGTCGGTGACGAAGGTCACCCGCGTCAAGAATTGATCGCGGGTCGCAGCGCCGGATTCACCGGCGCGATGTTGTTGTGTTGCAGCAGGAACTGCTCGAGTTCCGCCGCCGGCATCACCGGCCCCACCAGATAGCCTTGCACGACCTGGCACTGCAGGTTCTTCAGGTATTTGAGCTGGTAATCCTCTTCGACGCCTTCGGCCACCATTTCCAGGTTGAGGCCGCGTGCCATGTGGGCGATGGCTTCGATGATGAAGCGCTCGGAATCCACCTGCAGGTCCTGGATGAAGCTGCGATCGATCTTCAGGCGATGTATCGGCAGCTTCTGCAACAGGCTCAATGACGAATAGCCGGTGCCGAAATCGTCGATGGCGACGTTGACGCCGTACTTGGCCAGCTGCTTGAGCTTGCCGATGGTGTTTTCGATCTCGTTCATCAGCGTGCTTTCGGTGATCTCGATTTCGAGCGCGTGGCCGGGGAAGTTGCGCTGCTTGAGCTGGCCGATGAACTTGTCAACGAAGTCCTTCTGCTCAATCTGGCGCACCGAGCAGTTGATGGCGAGCTTGTCGAGCGTGATACCGTGGCTCCACCAGCGTTTGACGTCGTCGAGCGCGGTGCCGAGCACGAACTCGCCGAGCTCCAGCATCAGCGACGACTCTTCCGCCACCGGCAGGAAGTAGGCCGGCGTCAACAAGCCCTTCTCCGGATGCTGCCAGCGCAGCAAGGCTTCGACGCCGGTGACGATGCCGGTCATTGCGTGCAGTTGCGGCTGGTAATAGACGACGAACTGTTTTTCGCGCAGGCCGCGGCGGATTTCCTGCTCGACCGACAGCTGGTGCTCTTGCAGCTCGCTCAGCTCCTGCGTGTAGATGCGGAAGCCGTCCTTGCCGGACGCCTTGGTGTGATACATCGCGACATCGGCATTCTTGATCAGGTCGTCGGCGTTGCGCCCGTCATCCGGGTACATCGCAATACCGACGCTCGCCGTCACGTAGATTTCGTGCGGACCGATGTTGATGGGCTGTTTGATCGCTTCGACGATCTTGCCCGCCACCTTGTTGGCGGTGTTGGTACTGTCGATCAACGTCAGCAACGCGATGAACTCGTCGCCGCCGAGCCGCGCCAACGTATCGCTTTCGCGCAGGCACTTCTTCAACCGGCTCGCCACTTCCTTCAATAGTTCGTCGCCGATGTCGTGGCCCAGCGTGTCGTTGACCAGCTTGAAGCGATCGAGATCGAGGAACATCACCACCAGTTTCTGCTGCGTGCGACGCGCGCTGCTGATGGCGTTGCCGAGGCGATCCATGAACAGCGCGCGGTTCGGCAGGCCGGTCAGCAGGTCGTGATAGGCCTGGTAATGGATCATGCGCTGGGCGGCGAGGCGCTCGGTGATGTCGCGCGCAACGATGTAGGTGCCGCTGTAGTCGCGGAATTGCGGCTGGCCGGTTTCGCCGTTGTCGTTTTCGTAGATGCCCATTGCGTTCAACTCGAACGCGATGCGACGGCGTTCTTCACCGGCGCGGGCCGGCGGACGGCACAGCAGCCACAGCTCTTCGTCCTTGCTGCCGCGCAGTTCGGACCGGCGCTCGCTGAAGCACACGGCGGCCTTGTCGAGCGATTCCGGCGCGACGATGATCGAATAATGCTGGCCCAGCAGTTCTTCCTTGCCGTAGGCGAGCAGGTCCTGCACGCGGTCGTTGACGAAGCGGAAATTGCCGTCGCGATCGACAATGAAGATGATGTCGGGCGAGCTCTCGATCATGAAGCGGTGCAGCCGCTCCGAACGCTCGAGCTGTTTGCGCAGATGGCTGAAGCTCACTTCCATCTCGCGTTTTTGCAGCGTGCTCTTGAGCTTGTTGACGAGCTCGTCGAATTCGTAGGGTTTGCGCACGTAGTCGTAGGCGCCGAGCTGGAACGACTGCCGCACCGATTCGAAGCCGACTTCGGCGCTCAATACCACGGTGCAGATTTCCAGGTTGCGGTTGCGCAGCTCGCGCAGTACGTCGAGACCGCCCATGTCGGGCATGTTGAGATCGAGCAGCATCAGGTCGATGGAGGGGCTGGGTTCGTCGCTGGTCAGCAGGGCCAGCGCTTCCCGCCCGGTAGTGGCGGTGGACACGGCAAAACCCGCCACTTCCAGCAACAGCTTGCAGCTTTGCAGCAGCAAGGGTTCATCATCCACCAGCAGGATGTGGGGCAGGTGTGGCATGCACAGCCTCGGTCAAAAAGCGAAATTCAACGCACTTGCGGAAGGAGCAGGCTGAACGTCGTTCCCTTCTTGTCGCTGCAACAACTGACCTGGCCTTGCAGTTCGTCGACGAGCTTTTTGACGATCACCAGGCCAGTTCCCCGGTGCGCTCCATTTTTGGTGGAGCCGCCACCCTGAAACAGCGTCTGCATTTGACGGCTTTCGAGTCCAGGACCATCGTCGCTCACTTCCAGCAGCACGTGCAATTTGCCCTGCAAATGGACATTCCGCTTGATGGTCAGGGCGATCTTACCATTCTCGCCCAAGGCCTCCGCAGCATTTTTTACCAGGTTCAGCAGAATCTGGGCGAGCATGGCTGGACTCGCCAGCACCACGGCTGCTTCGAGCGCCGGTGTGAATTCGATCTTGAGTCCACCGCGCCCGCAGAACGCCGCCACCAGCCACTTGTGCTGGCTGCGGACGATGTCGTTGAGATCGAGCTCGACTTGCTCGGTGGAGGCGGTGACGTTGTGGCGCAGCGACTGCAGCAGCCGCGACACGCGATCGATCTCGTTGTCGATGTAGCTGATTTCTTCTTTTGCGCTGTGCTCGGCCGGGTATTTCAGCTGCAACAGGCGCAGATAATTCTTGATGATGGCGAGCGGATTGTTGACTTCGTGTACCAGCTCGCGCACTTGCTGTTGCAGCAGGGCAACATCTTGCGAAGCGCCGGTGTCCATGACTTGAGGCTGGCCATAACCCGCCAACAACTGCTGTACGCCGCGCGCCAGCGAAGCCAGTTCCGGATCGTCGGGCGCGGCATCCGGCAGCAGCAAGGCGCCGGCGCGTTCGCCGCCAAGCGGCAGGCACAGCACGGACTCGCAGCCCCACAGCCGCAGCAATTGCTTGTCGACCGGCGCCAGCCCGGCATCGCTGAGCCGCAGGCGTGCGGTCGTATTCTGTTGCACCAGCGAGCCGAGCAGACTGCGGCTGCCGCTGAGCGGAATCGAGAACTGTTGTTCCAGCGCGCTGCCATCGTCGGTCAGCAACACCTCCAGCTGATCGGCCTGCGACTTGGCAACCAGCAGCAGGAACTGCAACGGCAGTTGGTGCCGCAGCAACAAGCGCTGTACTTGCGGCAACAGTTCGGCCGGCGTTGTCGGCAGAGTCGCCGGTGCCGCTTGATTGGTCTGGGTGATGGTGCGCACTGCCTGCAACTTCATCTCTTGCAGCCAGTGTTCACCGCTGGCGGGGTCTTTCTGTAATTGGTCGAGGCCGACGGTGACACCAAGTGCCTTGCTGCGCTGCAACAGCGCAACCTGGGTTTCTTCCGCCAGCGCGCGCAGCCGCGGTTCCTGCCAGCCGAGCAGCTCGGTGCAAGCGGCGACCAGGACTTCATCGAGCCGCAGTTGATTACGCTGCAAGCGATGGCAGCACCACACCAAGCGCGACAGCAGCGCGGTGTCGCGCAAGTCGGCGGCGGGCAGATGGACGGTGTCGCGCAGGTCGAGCCACAACGGCGGGACCGGCAACACGGCGGCGACATCGGCGTCCAGCAGGCAGAACACCGAAGCGAGACCGGCACTGGCCGGATCGGGATAGTTGAGCAAACGGGCGGCGATGGTGGTCAGCAACCAGCATTGTTGCTGGCGTTGCCAATCCTGCAGCAGGCGTTCTTCGCTGTCGGGCGTGGCCAGCACGCTGCGGCGCGACAACCGCGCCACCAGCAGCTCCTGCAACAGATCGGGATCGGGATTCTGCAACTGTTGCAACAAGGCGCCGCGATCCTTGGCGGCGGCATTGCGGCCAGCCGACAGCTGATAAGCCAGCAGGAACACCGCTACCGGATTGATGCCCAGCAGGTCGCGTTTGGCGGAGGATGAGTCGGCGGACAGGCTTTGCAGTTGGGCCAGCAACACGCAAAGCGGGGCCGCCAAGGGAACTTCCCTGGTGCCTGCCCTACCTTGTAGTGCCTGCTGTTGCATCCTTACAGCCCGCTGGTGGCGAATGGGGCGGCAATTCTACTGCCGCACCCGTTTCAACGCCTGATTTCCGGGGGGTTTCAGGAAGATTTCCCGGCTTTTGCCGGCCCCTGCCGGTAAAACTGTGCGCGTGTTCTCATTTTGGGGCAGGCGGTTATGATGGCGCCACCCGGTTCGCTCGCAAATCAAGGGGTTCCTGATGTCGATCAAATACGTTGGCGGCTGCCTGTGCGGCGCCGTTCGCTATGAAACCGCGGCCGATCCGGCCTTCACCGGCAACTGTCACTGCAAGGACTGCCAACGCGCCAGCGGTGGGCCGTTCACACCGGCGATGTTTTTCCCGGCGGCCGCGGTGACGATCTCCGGCACCACCAAGTCGTATCGTTCGGTCGCCGACAGCGGCAATACCATCGATCGTCATTTTTGCCCCGAGTGCGGTTCGCAACTGTTCACGCGGCTTGGTGCGATGCCGGAACTGATCGGCCTGCGTGCCGGCACGCTGGATGATGCGTCGCTGTTCAAGCCAGCCATCGACATTTATGTGGCCAGCGCCGCGCAGTGGGACTTCATGGATCCCAAGCTGCCGAAGTTCGCTACCTACCCTCCGCCGCGCTGACTGCATCACCACCGCTCTTGCCCATGCCCGGTCCCGTCGCTGACTCGCTCGAACGACTGCCACTGACGCAGCTGAAAGGCGTCGGCCCGGCACTCGCCGACAAATTGCACGCGCTCGGCATTCACACCGTGCTCGACCTGCTGTTCCACCTGCCGCTGCGCTACCAGGACAGAACTCGGCTGACCCCCATCGGCGCGCTGCGCCACGGCATGGACGTGGTGATCGAAGGTGCCATCGCCGGCTGCGCCGTGGTGTTCGGCAAGCGCCGCAGCTTGCTGGTGAAAGTACAGGACGGCACTGGCCTGACCAACCTGCGTTTCTTCCATTTCAGTACGGCGCAAAAGAATGCGTTGGTGACCGGCGCACGCATTCGCTGCTTCGGCGAAGCCCGCTGGGGCAAGGGCGGACTTGAACTGAATCATCCCGAATACCAGGTGCTCAGCGGCGCGCTGCCGGCACCGATGGCAGAGCATTTGACGCCGATCTATCCCGCCACCGAAGGCTTGCAGCAAACGCGGCTACGCAAATTGCTCGAACAGGTGCTCGAGCGGTTGGCGAAAAATCAGGCACTGCCCGATTACCTGCCGCCAGCGCTGCGGCAGCAGGAAAAGTTCATCCCGCTGCTCGACGCATTGCAACTGCTGCACCAGCCGCCGCCCGACATCAGCCTGCGGCATCTGGAAAATGGCCAGCATCCGGCGCAGGTGCGACTGGTGTTCGAGGAGTTGCTCGCCAATTACCTGAGCCTGCGCCGGCTGCGCGACGAAGCGCAGTCACAAGCAGCGCCTGCGTTGAAGGAAACCAGCGCGCTGTCGCGCAAACTGTTACAAGCGTTGCCGTTCAAATTGACCGGCGCGCAGCAGCGCGTAAGCCGCGAGATCGCGCGCGATCTGGCCAAGAGCGTGCCGATGCTGCGTTTGGTGCAGGGCGACGTCGGCTCCGGCAAAACTCTGGTAGCAGTGCTCGCCTGCCTGCAAGCAATCGAGAACGGTTACCAGGCCTCGTTGATGGCGCCGACGGAAATTCTCGCCGAGCAGCATTTTCTCAATCTCGACGGCTGGCTGACGCCGCTTGGCATCCGCATCGGCTTTCTCAGCGGCAAGATCAAGGGCAAAAAGCGCAATGAGTTGCTGCAGGAGCTGCATAGCGGCGAGCTGCAGTTGCTGGTCGGCACCCATGCGCTGTTCCAGGATGAAGTGCAGTTTCAACAACTTGGCCTTGTCGTCATCGACGAACAACATCGTTTCGGCGTGCATCAACGCTTGAGCCTGCGCGAGAAGGGTAATCATCACGGTACCTGGCCGCACCAATTGATCATGACGGCGACGCCGATACCGCGCACGCTGACGATGAGCGCCTATGCCGACCTCGACTGCTCGATCATCGACGAACTGCCGCCGGGCCGCACGCCGGTCAACACGGTATTGATCACGGCACAGCGACGCGGCGATGTGATCGAACGCATCAACGCCGCCTGCGCGCAAGGCCGCCAAGCCTATTGGGTGTGCACGCTGATCGAGGAATCGGAAACGCTGCAGTGCCAGGCGGCGGAAGCGACGTTCGCCGAGTTGCAGCAAGCGCTGCCAAAGCTGCGTATCGGCCTGATCCACGGCCGCATGAAGCCGAAGGAAAAAGCCGAGATCATGGCCGCATTCAAGAGCGGCGCGCTGCAACTGCTGGTGGCGACGACGGTGATTGAAGTTGGTGTCGATGTACCGAATGCTTCGTTGATGGTGATCGAGAATCCCGAGCGTTTGGGCTTGGCGCAGTTGCATCAACTGCGCGGCCGCGTCGGCCGTGGCTCGCAGGAAAGTCACTGCCTGTTGCTGTATTCACAACCACTGTCGGAAACCGGCAAGCTGCGGCTCGGCATCATGCGCGAGAGCAACGACGGTTTCTTCATCGCCGAGCAGGATCTGAAAATCCGC
>DATJXP010000457.1:0-2342 GCA_035500035.1 Candidatus Acidiferrum sp.
CCTCGCTGGCGAAGCAGGGCGCGACGCTGTTGCTGCACGGCCGCAATGTCGAAAAAGGCAAGGCGCTGGTGGCCGAGCTCGAGCGCACCACCGGCAACAATCATGTCCGCTACTACAACGCCGATCTGTCATCGTTGGCGCAGGTACGCAAGCTGGCCGCGGAGATCAAGCAGTACGAGCCGCGGCTCAACGTGCTGGTCAACAACGCCGGCATCGGCCCGCGCGAACCGGGCTCGCCGCGCGAATTGAGCACGGATGGTTATGAAAAGTTCTTCGCGGTGAACTACCTGGCCGGCTACCTGCTGACGCACGAACTGTTGCCGTTGCTGCGCCAATCGACGCCGGCGCGCATCGTCAACGTGGCGTCGATCGGTCAGCAACCGCTCGATTTCAGCGACGTGATGCTGACGCACGACTACGACGACAGCCGCGCCTATCGCCAGAGCAAGCTGGCGCAGATCCTGTTCACGTTCGACCTGGCGGAAACGCTGAAGGGCAGCGGCATCACGGTGAACTGCCTGCATCCGGCCACGCTGATGAACACCAACATGGTGAAGGATTCGCGCTATTTCAAAGGCGCCTTGACGACGGTGGAAGAGGGCGCCGCCGCGGTCGAACGCCTGATCGTCGCGCCCGAACTGGCGGCAGTGACGGGTCAGTATTTCGACGGCGTCAAACCGGCGCAGCCGAATGCGCAAGCGCTCGATGCCGAGGCGCGCTGGAAATTGCGCGAGCTGAGCGAACACCTGGTGCTTGCCGGCAAGTGATCGCGGCCGATAACCGGGTACCGTCAGCGACAACTACAACGATTGCTCGAGGGGAAAACACCATGAACCGTTTCGAATACGCCGTCGCCCATTGCATGGACCCGGTCGAGGACCTGCTGCGGAAAACGCAGAACCCGTTTCACCGCGCCATCCTGCAGAACTTCCGTCGCCACGTGCATCTGGAAGGTTCGGGCCAGTTCGACAAGATAGTTCAGTCCGACATGACGGTCGATGAACCGGAATACCATGTGAACTGGGGCGCCAATCCGCTGATCGTGCGCGGCAAGGACGCGGTGGTGAAGTTCTATAACAGCGTCGGCGAAGCGGTGCTGTGGAATTCCGACGATTACATTGCCGTCAACGACTGGGGTGTGGCCGACGAGTTGACCTTCAACCAGTTGCTGAAAGGCGAAACCCTGCGCGCGCTCGGTTATACCGCCGACGATGCCAACGCGTACTACCACTTGCAGAGTCGGCAAGCCTTCATTTGGCCCTACGATTCCAGCGCGCGTCTGCGCGGCGAAAATCTTTACGAAGACAAGGTCAGCGTGAAGATCGTCAAGGTCGAGGCAGCGGACGTGATCACGCCCAAGCGCGTCGCCGAAATCCACCGCGAACAGCTGGCGGCGCTGGAAGCGCGTTTGGGGCCGAATTACTGGGTCTATCGTTGAAGCCGGCGCCGTTCAGCACTGCCAGCGCATGATGGCCTGCGGAATATCCGTCAACGGCATGATCTGTTCGGCCGCATTGCGCTTGATCGCTTCCTTCGGCATGCCAAATACCACGCACGTGGCCTCGTCCTGGGCGATGGTGTTGGCGCCGGTGTTGCGGATTTCCAGCAGGCCGCCGGCACCGTCGTCGCCCATTCCCGTCATGATGATGCCGAGTGCGTTGCGGCCGGCCACCTTGGCCACAGAACGGAACAGTACATCGACCGACGGCGTGTGACGATTGACCGGCGGACCGTCGAACACGTCGACGTGATACTGCGCCCCGCTGCGTTTCAGCTGCATGTGACGTCCGCCCGGCGCGATGATGGCGCGGCCGGGAATCACGCGCATGTTGTTCTCGGCTTCCACCACTTCGATTTCGCACAGTGAGTCGAGCCGCTGGGCGAACGCCATGGTGAATTTCTCCGGCATGTGCTGGACGATGACGAGGCCGGGACTCACGCGCGGCAATCGCGTCAGCACCGCTTCCAGCGCTTGCGTGCCACCAGTGGACGTGCCGATGGCGACGATGCCTTCGGTGGTCTTGGCCAGCGCGCTCGAAGTCATTTCCATCACCGGTTTCAGCAACGGCTCGGCTGTTTTGTCGCGACCGAGATTCGCCAGCCGCGCCACCTTCGATTGCGCCGCCACCTTGACGGCAGTGCCGATGTCGCTGAACGAATCTTCCAGGAATTTTTTCAGGCCCATGGTGGGCTTGGTGACGATGCTGACGGCGCCGGCGCTGAGCGCTTGCAGGCTGGTTTCGGCACCCTTGGTCGTCAGCGTCGAACAGATCACCACCGGCGTCGGGCGTTCCTCCATCAACTTGCGCAAAAAACTGATGCCGTCCATGCGCGGCATCTCG
>DATJXP010000458.1:0-7058 GCA_035500035.1 Candidatus Acidiferrum sp.
ATTGCAAACGGTGTTCGCCGCCTTCGACGCCGCCAAACAAAGACTCGCTGCCGTCAACGTCTGCACGTGCAACGCCTGCGACAAGCTGGCGCAGCTCGAACTGAAATTCATTTTGCATGCGGGGCCGGTGCTGCATTTCAAAGTACGCAAAAACATTGAGCTGGGCGGTCTGCCGGTGATCCTGCTGCACCGGCTCTGCAAGAACAGCGTGCCGGTACGACGCTACATCCTGTGGACGCCGACGCTGGCGGGCCGCATGCAGGCGCTGCAACCGGTGCAGCACTACACCGAACATTACGACGAGCTCGGCGCTACTGCCGTGCAAGCGCACCTGCTGCAACAACCGGCACCGATTGCGGCCGCACAGGCCTCATGGTTCGACAAGCTGCAAGACTACTGGCGCAAGGAGCTGCCGTGGTGGGGATTGATGCTGAAGGGAGTGCGCGGCAAAGCAGCCGCGTTCAGCGATAAACGACTTCAGTGAAAAACAACTTCTGTGAAAAACAAAAAGCCGGCACTGATGAAATCAATGCCGGCTTTGCAGTGAAACGCAATTACTTGATCGCAGCGGCGCCGGCCGCGGCAACCATGCCATCCTGGTCGGAAGCCATGCCAGACACGCCGATGGCGCCGATGAACACACCGTTGGCCACCAGCGGAATGCCGCCTTCGGCCAACGCGACGCCGTCGAAGCTCAGCAAGCGCAGGTTTTCGGCGCCTTTGGCCAAAGTATCCTGCAAGGCCTTGGTCGGACGTTTCATCGCGATGGCGGTATAGGCCTTGGCCTGCGAGATCTTGACGCTGGCGATCTGCGTGTTGTCGCGCTTGACGTAGGCCACCAGGTTGCCGGCGGTGTCCACCACGGCAATGGCCATCGGCCAGCCTTGTTTCACGGCTTCGGCTTCGGCGGCGGCGAGCACGACCTTGGCCTGTTCCAGCGTGATGTTGGGTCCGTAGTTTTGGGCTTGTGCAGTCGACATAAATACGCTCAGCAAAGTGGTCAGACAAAATGTGATCAGGAATTTCTTGGTCATGGAGTTCCCCTCGATGGATAACCCGGCGCACGCGCCGGGTGCGCGCACTATGCCCGCGCTCATGGCGCCATGCAAGGCGTCACGGCTGCGAGAACGCCTGGATGAAACGGTCGCGCAACGCATCCATGCGCCACACCGGCGCATCATCGGCCGGAATCAGGCCTTGGCTCCAATGCCAATCGTCAATGGCATCGAGTACGGCCTTGTCGCCGGCAATCAGGTGCACCGGCACTTCGCGCGCGTCGCTGTAGTCGCTGGCGATCGGCAGCGGTTGATGATCGCCGACGATCAACATGACCAGATCGTCGCCGCCGAAGTTGATCGCGTACGAGATCAGCGTGTTCAGATCGTAGGCGATCGAAGTGCGGTACTGTTCGCGGATTTTCGCCGGGTCTTCCCACACCGCATCGACATCGGGCCCAGTCTTGGTTTGTTCGTCGAACTCGTGGCCGTCTTTTATGTCGCTCCACTTTATCACTTGCGGCAGCGGCGCCCACGGCGTGTGCGACGACACCAGCACGATCTGCGCCATCAGGTTGCGATGCGATTTGGCGCTGCGTTCCCTGGCCTGGAAGTACGCCAGCGTGTATTGGTCCGGCATGCTGATCCAGCCGAACGGCAAGCCCTGGTAGCCGAGCTCGGCGGCGGGATAGAGCTGGTCGTAGCCGAAATATTTTCCCTCCGGCCACGGCTGGATGATTTGCGGCATCACGCCGACGGTACGAAAGCCGGCGCGCTGGAACAACTTGTTCAACGTCGGTCGCTGGCTCATCAACAACGTGTCGTAGCGCGGCTGATCGTTGATCCACAGCCCCGACAACAGCGTGCCATGCGCCAGCCAGCTGAGTCCGCCCACCGTCGGCGAGGTCAACCACGCGCTGCGTGCCTGCTGGCCGTTGAGCCCGAGTTGAAAGTTGGCGTCGTCGAGCAAGGGCCTGATCAATCCCTCGTGTTCGGGATGATCGAACGCGGTGCGGCCGTAGGCCTCGACGAACACCACCAGCACGTCCTTGCCGCGCAGTTTTGCCAGCAAGCGATCGTTGCCGATGGCAGTGGTACTGTCGGCATTGACGACGGCGCCGAAGCTGCGCATGTCAGCCACGCTGGTGGCGATCGCCCGGGCGTGATCGAGCAGCACATCGGTGAAATAACTGTTGACGCGGGCAACGCCGGCCAATTTCAACGCCAGCCACAGCGCCAGCACCGCTGCAAGCGCGAGTGCCGACCAGCGCGGCCAATGCGACAGCAGATGCCGGAACCGTTCGAGCAGCACGTACGACAGCACTACGATCAGCGCGAAAATCGCCAGCACCGCCAACACCAGCAGCACGGCGTGCCAACTGCCGAACGCACCAATGACGACACGCAAACCGTCGTCGATCAGGTACAGATCGAACACCGGATTGAACTGGCGCGAGAACACCTGGTAAACGATCAGGTCGCCCACCTTGAACACGAGGCCGAGCGCCAGCAGCAACGACAGCGCCGTTCGCACCGCGCGCCCCCAGCGCCCCGGCACCAGCAGCAACAGGCCGATCGCCATCAGCTCGACCGGCAGGAACCGCAGCGACTGCGCGTTGATCCACTCGACGCGATTCGGCAATTCCAGCGCCAGGAACAGCAGTGCCAGCGCGAGCAGATCCGCCAGCAGCAGCAACACGCGGCGATTGCTGGGATCCATGCTCATGCTTGCACCAACGCGATCAACGCTTGCGCGCGTTCACCATCGCCGACGGCGAAGAACCACGGATTCAGCAGATCTTCCTTGCGGTTATAACGATAGACGGCGCCACGCACATCCACCAACTTGCCGCCGGCGGCCTCCAGCACCGCTTGCGCGGCAGCGGTGTCCCACTCGCAGGTCGGCGCCAACCGCGGGTAAATGTCGGCACTGCCTTCGGCGACCAGGCAGATCTTCAACGAGCTGCCCATGCTGACCAGTTCCACTTGCGGATGCGTTTGCTGCACGCGCGCGAGCCAGCCATCGAGTTCGTCGCCGCGATGGTTGCGGCTGGCGACGACGCGCAGCACCTGCGTCGGTACCGGCAACCTGCTCACGTGGATGCGGGTAGTGCTGCCATGCTTCTCGACCACAGCGCCGCTGTCGCGATCGCCGTAGTAGGTCCAGTCCAGCACCGGCACATGCACGACGCCCAACACCGGCACGCCGTCGTCGATCAGCGCCACGTTGACGGTGAACTCGCCGTTGCGCTTGATGAATTCCTTGGTGCCGTCGAGCGGGTCCACCAGCCAGTAGCGTTGCCACTGCTGCCGCTCGCGCCACGGTACCGAAGCCGATTCTTCCGACAACACCGGCAACTCCGGCGTCAACGCCTGCAGTCCTTGCACCAGAACCTGGTGTGCGGCGAGATCGGCGGCGGTAAGCGGCGAGTCGTCGCCCTTGCGCGTAACGTCGAAATCATCGCGCCGGTAGATATCGAGTATGGCGGCGCCTGCCTGCCGGCAAAGGGCAACGACGGCGGGCATCAAGGCGGCTGGCGACATGCGATTCCTGGCGGCGCGGACATCTATAATGCCGGCATTATAGAAAGGAAACCGCTCCGCATGGTGAACTGGTCCGCGATCGACACCGTCCTGCTCGACATGGACGGCACGCTGCTCGATCTGCACTTCGACAATTTCTTCTGGCTGCAGCATCTGCCGCGCCGCTATGCCGAACACTACGGCGTCACGGTGGAAGCCGCGTTCGCCAGGCTGAAAGCGTTTTCCGATTCGCTGCACGGCACGCTGAACTGGTACTGCCTCGACTACTGGAGCGCGGAAATCGGCATGGACGTGGAAGCGTTGAAGCTGGAAGTGCAGGATCACGTCCGCTTCCGTCCCGGCGCACAAGAGTTCCTGCGCTTTCTGCACGAGGGCGGCAAACGTTGCATCCTCGTCACCAACGCGCATCCCAAGGCGCTCGAACTGAAACTGGTGGCCAGCGGTCTCGGCGACTGGCTGCACGCTCGTTACAGCACGCATCCGTTCGGGCTGGCGAAAGAAAACGCCGGCTTCTGGCCCAAGTTGCAGAGCCAGGCGAACATCGATTACCAGCGCAGCCTGTTCATCGACGACAGTCTCAACGTGCTGCGCTGCGCGCAAGCCGAAGGGCTGCCGAACCTGTTGCAGGTGTTGCAACCCGACACCACGCAACCGGTGCGACCGCGGTCCGAGTTCAACGGCATCGTCCACTTCAGCGAGATCATGCCCGCATGAGCAAACGGCACGACGATGACGACGATAGCCACCGCACGCCCGGCCGCGTCCGCATCGACAAATGGTTGTGGGCCGCGCGCTTCTTCAAGACGCGCTCGCTGGCCAAGGCCGCGATCGACGGCGGCAAAGTCCACTGCAACGGCGAGCGCTGCAAATGCAGCCGCGAACTCGAAGTCGGCCACTTGCTGACGATACGCCAGGGCTGGGACGAAAAAACCGTCGTGGTCAAGGCGCTCGACGAACAACGTCGCGGTGCCCCGGAAGCGGCGCGGCTCTACGAAGAAACCGCCGACAGCGTCGCCGCCCGAGAGAAATTCGCGGCGGAGCGCAAGGCGATGAACGCCGGTCTCGATCCTTCGGCTGGCCGGCCCACCAAGCAGGACAGGCGCAGGATTCACCGGTTCAAGCAGACGTTGTGGAACAACGACGAATAGCGAGTCCCACAGCCCAGGCAGCAACCTCTGCGCATGAACGCACCAGCACTGCCCACTTTTCACCCGTCCCTGCACGCTAATTGCGCAGCCCTACCTTTCGACAACCTTACGCCCCTGTAATGACACCGTGCATTTCCGGCGTGGCCGCCGCAATTCACGCCATGTCGAAGTAAGCAAAACGGCCTTATTTGCGTTATTTCCCGTAGTTTTCCGGTTTTCGCGCGCCCTGCCCCGGCGTGCGTGACCACAAGATTTCAAGTGTTCCCGGTCCGCAGTCGTAATTGATGCGATGGAGTTGGAACACCTTTTGCTGAGGACTTGGTAGAATCTACTGCTTGGACACCCGGCCGTGACCATGATGAGTTGTTTCCGCCCCGAATCGTTGCTTTCCGCTTGTCGCTCGCGACTGCTGCCGCTGGTGGCGGCGTCGCTGTTGCTGGGCTTCGGCTCGGCGCGTGCCGCACCGGTTGACGAAGAACGCTACGTCTCGGTCGGCGACATCGACGAATGGATCGAAATCCACGGCCAGAGCGACCGCAACCCCATCCTGCTCTGGATCAACGGCGGCCCCGGCGGTTCGATGATCCCCAACGCCTTTGCCTACCAGCCATGGGAAAACCGCTTCACGATGGTGATGTGGGATCAGCGCGGCGAAGGCAAGACCTTCGAGAAATACGGCGCTACGCTGGCGGATACCATGACGGTCGAACGCATGAGCCAAGATGGTATCGCCGTGGCGGAATACCTGCACAAGCGCATGCCGAAAGCCAAGATCGTGCTGCTCGGCCATTCGTGGGGCACCGTGCTCGGCATCCACATGGTGCGCAACCGGCCCGACCTGTTTGCCGCCTACGTCGGTACCGGCCAGGTGACTTCGCTGCCGAAACAGATCGAAGCCACCTATCCGCAGTTGCTGGCCTACGCCGAGAAAATGGGCAACGCAGATGCCGTGCAGGAACTGATCAAGGGCGGCGTACCGTCGTCGGAGAACCCGACCGGTTACGACGTCACCAACAACTGGAGCGCGGCATTCGAGCCCGATGAATTGCCGGCGATGGAATCGACGCGCCAGCCGCCGGAAGACCGGCCGGATTATCTCGATGCCGGCGAAGAGTTTTCGCTGAACACGCTCAACGATGCGCTGAACCGCGAAAACCTGCCCGCGCTCGGCTCCAACTTCAAGCTGCCGATGTTCTTCATCCAGGGCGAACACGATTTCGTCACCGATACCTCGAAAGTGCGCGAGTACTACAACCAGATTACGGCACCGGTGAAACGACTGGTGTTGCTGAAAGACCACGGCCACCTGGCCATCATGCAGGACCGCGACGGCTTCCTGAACACGCTGGTAACCCATGTGTTGCCGGTGATTACGCCCGCCTACAGCGGTTTGGCCGCAGGTTTCAGCGCCAGCAACTAACCAACTGCCTGCGGGGACGGCTGAGACAATTGTCTGCCTGCCGGCAGCAATATTTCATCCCCGCAATTGGACAAGGCAGTCCCATGAATCCCGACACCCGAGCCTGTGTGGCCTATGCGGCATTGCGTTTGATCGCGCAGCGCTCGGCATCCGTCATCTACGACTGTTCACGCTGCCGCTACATCAGCATCGACGGCAATGTCTCCGGCAACGGCATGCAGTTGTATGACTACAGCCGCAACGCCCGCATCATCGGCGACGGCAGCGACGGCCAGTACAAACTCTACGATTGCGAGAAAGCCTGCCAGATCGATCTGCGCATCAAGGGGAAGCATTACGAAGGCTTCGACTGCAACTCGCTGACGCGCTTCAGCGGCACCGTGGCCGGCGATGCCACCTCGCTGTACGACCACACCGACGCCGGCTTCTTCGATTACACGCTGTAATCTTTCCCACGACCCTGCCCCCTATGAACCCGGTGATCCTGTGGCATAATCCCGGGCCGCTGTTGCGTCGGGAAAACAAACAACGCTAAGACTTTCCTTGTTTTTTCCTTACTTGCATCGATCTGGTCTGAAAGAAAAACCTCACCCGACCTCTCTGCCGGCTAGTGCTTGAATTTGCCGCAGGGACCCCAACACAGCGGCAGACCTCCACGGCTTTTCGGGAATTTTGTTTTGTCAGAGCAACTACAGACCTACCTCGGCAAGCTGGGGCAGCCTTTCGGCCTTGCCGCCCTTTCCGCCATCAATCACGGCGTGGAAAAGGAGAGCCTGCGCATCGATCCGCACGGTCACCTGGCCCAGACACCGCATCCGGCCGGCCTTGGCTCGGCGCTGACGCACGCGTGCATCACCACCGATTTTTCCGAAGCGTTGATGGAATTCATCACGCCGGTGTTCCGCGATCCGATCGACACGGTGAACTTCCTGCAGGATCTGCACTCGTTCA
>DATJXP010000459.1:0-2167 GCA_035500035.1 Candidatus Acidiferrum sp.
TGCGCGCCGGGCAACTGCAATTGCACCGTGCTGTGATCGGCGGCGAGCGAAACGCCGAGCACGGGGTTGAACATCTGCGGCGTCAATGCCTGTTGCTGGCCGTTGACGAGTGCGGTGACGCTGACGCTGTAGTCGCCCGGCGACTGCGTATTGCCGTTCTCGTCGGTGCCGTCCCAGTAGAAGGCCTGATCACCCGGCGTGAAGTCGGTGCTCGGTATGGTCTTGACCAGGCTGCCGGCGGCATCGCGTACCTGGATGTTGAGGCCGGTGGTGCCTGACGGTACCGTGACCTGGCCGATCACCGGCTTGCCGGACTCGAGCAGCGCGATGTTGCTGCTGCTGAGCACGTCGTGGCCCACCAGGTTGGCGGCCTGCATCGCCTGCGAGTTGGTCATCGTCGCCGTCATGCTGTCCATCGACGTGCCGAGCTTGTTGACGCCGTTCACCATCGTGAACTGCGCCAGCTGGGCGAGAAATGCGGTGTTGTCCTGCGGATTGCTCGGGTCCTGGTTGTTCATCTGCGTCACCAACAGTTTCATGAAGTCGTCCGCGCCCAGCGCCTTGTTGGGATTGGGCGCGGCAGCGGTCGTGGTGCTGGAGGAGGAAGAAGAAGGAAACAGATCCTGGATGTTCATAGGTAATCCCCTGGTTGGTGGTTAACTGCCGAGCGAAAGCGTGCGCATCAGCAGGTCTTTCGAGGTATTCATCACTTCGACGTTCGATTGGTAGTTGCGCGTGGCCTGGACCATGTTGGTCATCTCTTCCACCATGTTGACGTTGGCGAGATAGATGTAACCGTCCTTGTCGGCCAGCGGATGTTCCGGTTGGCGCTGGCGTTCCACCTGGGCCTGGCTTTCGGCGAGGCTGGTGATCTGCACGCCGGCGGTGTCTTCGCTCATCGCCGATTCCAGCAGCGGCGCGAACACCGGGCGCTTGGCGCGGTACGCGGTGGCTTCGCTGCCGGTGACGACTTGCGCGTTGGCCATGTTCTGGGCGATCAGGTCGAGCGAACGGCTCTGCGCATTGAGCGCGGTGCCGGTGATGCGATAGATGCTGGTCAGGCCGCTCATGGTCATTCACCCTTGATTGCCATGCGCAGCGTGCGCAGGGTGCCGTTGAGGAATTGCAGGCTGGTCTGGTACTGCACGGCGTTTTCCGAGAAGGCAGCCTGTTCGACCTCTTCCTCCACCGTGTTGCCGTTGACCTTGGTCTTGGTGGGCTGGCGGTACAGTGTCTGGCCCAGCTCGGCCTTGTCGAGCAACGACAGGTGTTTGTCGTCGGTGGCGGTCAGGCCTTCGGTGTGGCCGTCGAGCGCATTGCGCAGCACGCTTTTGAAATCGTAGTCGCGCGCGTGGTAGTTCGGCGTGTCGGCATTGGCGATGTTCGACGCCAGCACTTCGCTGCGCTGCGAACGCAAACGCAGCGCCGTTGGCGAGAGGCCGAGTGCCTGATCGAGAACGTTCATCGCAAAAATTCCTAAAGTGTTGCCGTCATCGTGTCGTCAGCAAGAGCTGTGCCAATCGGTTGGAACGTGACGCAGAGCACCTTTTTGCCGGCAAAAACCTCGAAAAGCGGCGGCGGTCTGCCGCAGCGGCAGCAAAGCGGCAAGCCGTTGCCGCTTTTCTTCACGAAATCCTAAAGTGGGGAAGAATTCCCGTCGTAAATAGTCCCAAGGCAGGGCAAGCCGTCCCTGCCGCAAACCGACAACCCACAACATTCAAGCGTGGTGCACACCGTGGAATTCATGACCCTGCAGCGAACTGCCAACGGAAGGTTTGCCGATGTTTTCTCTTTCAAAAACATGCCGTTGGCCCGGAAATTCGGGGTTATTTCGGCGATCCTGATTTTCGGTTTCGCCGCGCTCGCCGCCGCTTACTGGCGCGTCACCACGGTGAACAGCAACGCCACCGTCGATACCCAGCGCATCACGCACTTCGGCGAAAACGTCGATCGCATCAACATCGAATTCCTCGACATGCGGCGCCTCGAGAAGGACTTCATCATCAACCAGGACCTGTCCGTGCTCGACGGACACGCCAAACTCTTGAACGGAATCGAAGCCGGCATCGCCGAAATTTTGGCGGATGCACCGACGACCGAGGTCAAGAAACAGCTCGATGACATGAGCGAATACCTCGCTCTCTATAAAGGCAGCTTCAACGAAATG
>DATJXP010000460.1:0-3226 GCA_035500035.1 Candidatus Acidiferrum sp.
GGCTGGTTCCCGCTGGTGCTGGGTCTCACGCTGTTCGTGACGATGTGGACCTGGAAGGAAGGACGTGAACTGTTGATGCAGCAGATCCGTGACGGCGACCCCAACCTGCTCGATTTCGTGCGCACGCTCAGCAACAATCCGATTCCGAAAGCGCCCCGTACCGCGGTGTTCCTGGTGTCGAACCCGACCACGGTGCCACAGGCACTGTTGCACAACATCAAGCACAACCTGACCTTGCATCAGAAGAATCTGGTGGTGACGGTGAAGTTCACCGACGAACCGACCGTCGATCTGGAAAACCGTTTGCGCGTGCACGAACTTGGCAACGATTTCTGGCAGATCGCCATCTACTTCGGTTTCGCCGAACAACCGGACGTGCCGAAGGCGCTGGAGTTGTGCAATCAGCATGGGTTGAAGTTCGATCTGTTCACGGCGTCATTCTTCATCAGCCGGGAAACGGTGGTGCCGAGTCCGGGCAAGGGCATGGCCGATTGGCGCGAGAGCCTGTTTGCGGCGCTGCAGCGCAATGCCGGCAGCGTGGTGGGTTACTTCGGCTTGCCGCCGACACACGTGATCGAACTCGGTACGCGAGTGCACATCTGAGCGCTCAGATGCGGGTCGCGGCGATCCGGACCCAATCTCCTTCGTGCGCAACATCGAAATCGCTGAACCACTGCTGATAGCGGGCGATCACGTCATCAGCCTGTTCGCGCAGGATTCCCGACAACAAGAGCCAGCCACCGCGCTTCACTTGTGCGGCCATCAACCCGGCCAACTGGATCAGCGTGCCGGCAAGGATGTTGGCCATGATGCCGTCGGCGGGTTTGGCGTCGCCATGCAGTATCAGTTGCTGGAAATCTTCAGGCAGATGTGCGGGGAACCTGGCGCTATCGAGACCGTTCTTGTGGCAGTTGTCGGCGGTTGCAAGCAGTGCCTGCGGGTCGTTGTCGATGCCGTGCACGGTGTGTGCGCCCAACAACAGGGCGGCGATGCCGAGAATGCCGGAGCCGCAGCCATAGTCGAGCAGTTCCAGACCGACGGGGCGGCGAGCATCGAGCCACTGCAGGCATAGCGAGGTGGTGGGGTGGGTGCCGGTGCCGAAGGCGAGGCCGGGATCGAGCAGCAGCACGGTGTTGTCCGGTGCCTGCATTGCCGCAAGCAACTGCTGATTGCGATTGACCCAGTAAGACATTTGTTCGGCATCGGGTTGCCACTGTTGTACTGGTATGTTGCTCGTATGCGGCTGAAACCAGCTTGGGCAAACCCATAGATGTTGGCCGAAACGCATCGGCTTGAAGTCATCGAGCCAGGCACGTACCCAGTCCTGGTCGGCGAGGATGCCGTGTTGCAGCGGTGGTAATGGGCGCGGGTGCCAGACTTGTGAAAGTGCCTGCAGCAGTGCGGCAGCGGCGGTGTCATCGATGAAGCTTTCGTCAAACAGGGCCGTAACCACCACTTGCTGCCACAGCGGTGTTTCGCCCGGAGGCGGCTCGAACAGCGGCTGGTCCTCGGCGTCGGTCAGCGTCACCGACACGGCGCCGAGGTCGATCAAGACATCCTCCAGCGCGTGAGCTTCGTGGCTGGTTGTGCGCAGTTTCAGTTCGAGCCAGCTCACGGCACCGCCCGTGTCATCAATGGCTGCCGCCAGTGCCGTGCTTCTTCTTCAGCATCGCTTCCAGATAGTGGATGTTGGTGCCGCCCTGGCGGAAGCCGGGATCGCGCATGATCTCGGCCTGCAGCGGGATGTTGGTCTTGATGCCATCGACGATCATTTCGTCCAGCGCATTGGCCATGCGCCGGATGGCTGCCTCGCGGTCGGGGCCATAGCTGATCAGCTTGGCAATCAACGAATCGTAATACGGCGGCACGGTATAGCCGCTGTACATGTGCGAATCGACGCGAATACCGATGCCGCCTGGCGTGTGGTAAAGGTTGACCTTGCCGGGGCTCGGCACGAACGTAACCGGATCTTCTGCGCAAATACGGCATTCAATGGCATGGCCGAGCAGTTTTATGTCTTCCTGCTTCACGGACAGACCCAGGCCGGAGGCGATGCGCAGCTGCTCCTTGACGATGTCGATGCCGGTGATGCGTTCGGTAACCGGGTGCTCGACCTGTACGCGCGTGTTCATTTCGATGAAGTAGAAGCGGCCGTCCTGGTACAGGAATTCCAGCGTACCGGCGCCGCGGTATTTCAAATCCTCGCAAGCCTTGATGCAGGATTGGACGATACCGGCGCGCACCTCGGCCGGAATGCCGGGGGCCGGTGCTTCTTCCACGACCTTTTGATGGCGGCGCTGCATCGAGCAGTCGCGATCGCCAAGGCAGATAGCATTGCCTTCGCCGTCGCCGATGACCTGGATTTCGACGTGACGGGGGTTGTCGAGAAACTTCTCCATGTACACCGTGTTGTTGCCGAAGAACGAACCGGCCTCCGTCTGCGTGATCTTGATCTGACTTAGCAGGTCTTCCTCCTTGTGTACGACCCGCATGCCGCGGCCGCCGCCGCCAGCGGCAGCCTTGATCATGATCGGGAAACCGATTTTACGGGCGACGGCGAGCGTGCGCTGGTCGTCGTCAGTGACTGGGCCATCGGAACCAGGCACCGTGGGCACGCCGGCCTTGCGCATCACGTCGATGGCGCTGACTTTGTCGCCCATGGCGCGGATGGTTTCCGGACGCGGCCCGATGAAGATGAATCCGCTCTTTTCCACCTGTTCGGCAAAGTTGGCATTTTCGGACAGAAATCCATAGCCGGGGTGGACGGCGTCGGCACCGGTCACTTCCATGGCGCTGATGATGCGCGGGATGTTCAGGTAACTCTCGGCTGTGGCGGGCGGGCCTATGCAGACTGATTCGTCAGCCAGGCGGACGTGCATCAGGTTGCGGTCGGCGGTGGAGTGGGCCGCCACGGTCTTGATGCCGGCTTCGCGACAAGCGCGCAGGATGCGGAGGGCGATCTCGCCCCGGTTGGCGATAAGGACTTTTTCCAGCATGGGTCTAGTCCTCGGCTCAGGCGACGATGATGAGCGGCTGGTCGTATTCCACGGGTTGGCCGTCCTCCACCAGGATGGCTTCCACCACCCCGGCTTTGCCGGCCTGGATCTGGTTCATCATTTTCATGGCTTCGACGATGCCGATGACGTCAGTGGCCTTGATGGTTTGGCCCACCGCCACAAAAGGGGGGCTATTGGGTGCTGGTGAGCGGTAGAAGGTTCCTACCATC
>DATJXP010000461.1:0-8682 GCA_035500035.1 Candidatus Acidiferrum sp.
ATCTTTTGCAATTGTTGAGCCCATTTTTTTATACACTGCTTTTAGCCCCTTATTAGCCGAAGCTATGTATGCTGTAGCCTCACATTCAACACGTTCTTCGAAGGCATTTCCTTTTGATTTTCCTTCGAATCGCTTAATCACCACTATGGATATGTCTTCGTTTCTTTGGAAAAGGGATTCAATTTCATGGACAAGCCATTTTAGAGTTTGAGCCCTCTGGAATCCCTTCGGGTAGGCGATGGTATTGCTCTCTCTGATGGCGGGAGTGGTTTTTAAATTCTCCATTACCGCAAATGTGTAATCCGAATTGCTAAAACGTAATCCTAGAGATACTTTTTTATTAGCCATTTGTCAGACCTCAGATTCGCAAAAAAAATTCTATTGGTGCGTACGCGCTCTTTTCCAATAGCATTTTTGCAGACTAATTGCTAACTAACTGTCGTAGAATGGAAAGGCTTTAAATCCTTAAAATTCCTGCCATGGAGAGTGTGCATGTCTCACTATCTCTAATAAAGAGTCTCCCGTTATGCCAGTTAGTTTGTCAGCAACCGATTGAACACACAGGATTCGCGGCTCCTCACTCCCTTGAAAGTGTGCAACCCAAGCTGATTAAACGTACAGCACCGAGGTCAGTCACTTTACAAACTGCTATTTCCCTTCCGGCAACACAAACGCAAACAACGTCCCGCTCGACGCCATCAGCACGTACTGCCTGCCATCCAACTCATAAGTAATCGGCGGATTGCCGACGCGGCCGATGCCGCTGTGCCACAGTGTGCTGCCGTCCTTGGTATTGAGTGCCAGCGCGTTGTTGATCGAATCGCCGGTGAAGGTGAGTCCGCTCGCCGTCGTCAGTACGCCGGCGGAACCGCCGCCGCCGTTGAGCGGGTGGCGCCACTTCACTTCGCCGGTGGCGTAGTCGAGCGCGCGCAGTTCGCCGCGGTTGAAAATGTTGTAGTCGGCGCCGGCCCAGCCGTAGTCGCCGTGCGCGGGTTTGTAGAAGTAGATGCCCCAGGCGTCGGCGGCGCTGACGATGAACAAATTGGTGGCGGGGTCGAAACTGGGCGAGCGGTAGTTGGTGGCGCCGCTTTCATCCGGTGATACCAGCGTGCCGGCCTGGCTCGGGTCTTTTTTGGGATCGGGGCGGGGATGGCCGTCTTTATCGATGTTCTGGCTCCAGTTGGTTTCTGCGAAAGTCTTGGTCAGCAGGTTGTTGCCGTTGGTGCGGTCGAGCACCACGTAGTAGCCGTTGCGCGAGGCTTGTAGCAGCAGTTTGCGCGGCGTGCCGTTGATCGGCGCATCGACCAGCACCGGCACTTCGGCGGCGTCCCAGTCGTGGGTGTCGTGCGGCGACACCTGGAAGCCCCACTTCAGCGTGCCGGTGTCGGGGTCGAGCGCGAGGATGCTGCAGGTCCACAGGTTGTCGCCGGGGCGGGCAGTGCCGTTCAGCGTCGGCGTCGGGTTGCCAGTGCCGACGTACAGCAGGTTCAGTTGCGGGTCGTAGGTGCCCGTCATCCACATCTGGCCGCCGAAGGCGTTGCCTTTCTGGTAACCGGGCGCGCCGGGCGGCAGCGTGCTGTAGTAGGTCCACTGCAGCGCGCCGGTCAGCGGATCGTACGCGTGCAGCACGCCTGGCAGGTTGTCGAAGTCGCCGGCGACGCCGACGATCAAATGATTGCGGATCACCAGCGGCGCATTGGTGGACCAGTAGCCGCGTTTGACGTCGGCGATGGCGACGGTCCACTTCACCTCGCCGCTCATGCGGTCGAGCGCCACCAGCTTGGCATCTGGCGTCGTCAGATAAACCAGCGAGCCATAGATCGCCACGCCGCGCTGGCCGATGTGGAAGCCGGTATTCTGCGGATGCCGATAACGCCACAACTGGCGGCCGGTGCGCGCATCGACTGCCCACAGGTTGTCGACCGTCGTCACGTACAGGATGCCGTCGTACAGCAGCGGGCTGCCCTTGATCTGCTGCGCCTCGTTGGTCTGGAACGCCCACGCCAGGCCGAGCTGGTTGACGTTGGCGGGCGTGATCTGCGTCAGCTCGCTGTGGCGTTGGCCGCTGTAGTCGCCGTGATAGGTGGGCCAGGTGTCCTTGCTTGGGTGCAGCAGCCAGTTCATGTCGGCGGCGGTTTGGGCAACCGCCGTGCTGGTCAGCAAGAGTGCGAACAGACAACCGAGTGCGCGAGTGGTCATTGCAGCCCCTGCAAATAAGCATAAACGTCATGCAGGTCGGCATCGGTATAACGCGCCAGCTGCTGCACATGCGCTTCCAGCGGATCGTTGACGCTGAAGGTGACGAGCTTGGTGGACCACGAATGATAGGTGCCGTTGGTTTCGCGCAGCGCGATGACGAACTCGTCGCGATATTGCAGGTCGCCGTTGTAGTGCTTGCCGTCTTTTGTCGTCACTTCCACGGTCGCTGGTTTGCTGCGGGTGCCGGTGCGGCTTTCCGAGCCTGGATACAGCACGCGTCGCAACAAATTCAAACCGCTGACACGTTTGCTGATGCCTGCGAGATCACCAGTCGCCGAATGACAACTGCTGCATTGTTTGTCGAAGTAACGCTTGCCGCTGTCGGCATTGCCCACGGTCAGATCGCTGGCATCGACCGAGCGGCGCTGGCCAAAGGCGGAATCGCTCACCGTCTTTTCGTAATGCACGAAGGCGACGATGGCGGCCAGATCCTTGGCGGAAATCGTGGTGATCGCCGGCATGCCCTTGTCGGGGCGGCCGGTGCGCAGCAGGTCGCTGATCAGGTTGCCGTTGTTGTCAGCGGCGACCAGGTCGGAATGGGTGAGGTCGGGCCCGGTCGAGCCGCCGGTGGCGTCGCGGCCGTGGCAGAAGCCGCAATTGGCGGCGAAGGGTTCCGCCCCAGCCTTCGCCGCGGGGGACATGGTGGGCGGCGAGGGCGGTGGGGTGGCTACGGCGGGCAAGCCCGCAGGCTCCGCTGCGCGCAACAGCGTGGCTGCGGTCAACACTGCCAACGTTGCGACTGCAGCCCACTGCCGTTTCATGCTGCCAGCCTCAACCAGTGAAGTACGACAGGATGCCGATCACGATGGCGATCAGGATCAGCGAGAACACGATGTCGAGCGCGGTCGGCTTTTCGTTGACCTTCTTGTCCTCGGCGGTCAGCGTGCCGAACGCCAGGCCGCGGATGCGCTGGTAATCCGGCGGGTTGGTCGCCAGCGTCACTGCGGTGCACAGCACCACCGAGAAGATGAACAGCACGATGGCCATGTGCGCGAAGTTGATCGACGCAAAGGCAAAGGCGATGCCATCGACGTGCGTGTGCGCCGCGATTTCGCTCTGATAATAAATCTCCGTGCTCAACCGCAACACCAGCATCACCAGGCCGGCGCACAGCGTGGTAATGGCGGCTGGTGCATTGACGCGCTTCCACAAGATGCCCATCAGGAACACGGCGGTGACCGGCGGGGCGATGTAGCTCTGCACGTTCTGCAAGTACTGATACATCACACCGCCGCCGATGGCTTTCAGGATCGGCGTCCAGATGATGCCGAGTATCACAATCGCAGTGGTGGCGATCTTGCCGACGCGCACGCACTGTTGTTCGCTGGCTTGCGGGTTCAGTTTTTTGTAGATGTCGAGGGTAAAAATGGTCGATGTCGAATTGAACACTGAGGCCAATGAGCTCATCAGTGCGGCGATCAAACCGCCGGCGACGAGGCCTTTGAGGCCAGTTGGTAACAGCGTCGTCACCAGCATCGGGAACACGCTGTCGGCCACATCGACGTGGAATCGCTCCGGCTGCTTGATCGTCAGCGCCAGCGCAATGATGCCGGGGATCAAAAAGATCAGGATAGGCGTCAGCTTCAAATACGCGGCAAAAATAGCACCGCGGCGACCGATGACGATGTTGTTGGTGGCCAGCGTGCGCTGCACGATGTATTGATCGGTACACCAGTACCAGATGCCGACGATGGCACCGCCGATCAACAGGCCAGTCCAGGGATAGTCAGGATCGGTCCACGGCCGCCACATGTTGAAATGCTGGGGGCTCACGGTGCGCACCGTGTCCATCATTTCATGCCAGCCACCGAGTTGTTGCAGGCCCAAGTAGGTAATGGTGCAGCCGCCGACGATCTTCAGCACGGTCTGGATCGCTTCGGTGTACACCACGGCCTTCATGCCGCCGATGATGGTGTAGGCGCCGGTGAACAGGATGATGGCGATTGAACCGGACCAGAAGTCGATGCCGAGTAGTTGCGAAATGACGATGCCGCCGGCGTAGATGGTTACCGACACCTTGGTCAGCACATAGGCCACCAGCGAAAACACCGACAGGAACCAGCGCGAACGTTCGTCGAAACGTTTTTCCAGGAACTCCGGCATCGTGAAGGCGCCGCTGCGCATGTAGAACGGCAGGAACAGCCAGCCCAGCAACAACACGATCCACGCATGCAATTCGTAGTGCGCCATCGGCGTGCCGGACTTGTAGCCGGTGCCGGCCAGGCCCACCACGTGTTCGGCGCCGATGTTGGACGCAAAAATTGACGCGCCGATGACGAACCAGCCGACGTTGCGCCCGGCGAGGAAGTAATCTGCGGTATTCTTGTCCTTGCTGCGGGCGGCCCACAGCGAAACGCCGACGAGCGAGGCGAAATACAGTATCAATACGGCATAGTCCAGGCCGGACAGGGTCGTTGACATGGAGGTTGGTCCTTTCGTTGTTGTTGTACGTTGTTGTTGTACGTTTTGGTTGTAGATTGTTGTTATGGGGAATACGGCAAAAGCAGCCGTAAATTAGCACAGGTGGTGTCCCATGCAAGACTACGAATCGTTCACCCTCGCCACCGGCGACGGCCGCTGGAGTCTGGAGCTGGTGCCGGCCTTCGGCGGCGTCGCCAACAAGCTGGTTTACACGGCGCCGGATGGCACACAAACCCCTCTGATTGCCGGTCATGGCAATCGGGCCGGCTTCGAGCAGGACCGTTATTTCCGCGGCGTGCCGCTATACCCGTTCATCAACCGGCTGCGCGATGGCCGTTACCTGCACGAGGGGCGCGAATACCGTTTCCGTCTGAACGAACCGGCCAGCGGTAACAGCCTGCACGGCTTCCTGTTCACGCGGCCGCCGCAGGTGGAGGACGTCGTCACCGGTCCTCAGATAGCCGAAGCCACGCTGGTGTGGCATTACGCCGGCGACGTGGCTGCCTATCCGTTTCCGGCCCAGATCCGTTTGCAGTTCCGCCTGCACAGCGAAGCCGGCGTCAGCGTGACGTTCAGAGTGCGCAATTTCCACGCGACCGCGGTGCCGCTGGCCATCGGCTGGCATCCGTACTTCACGCTTGGTGTACCGGTGGATGAGTTGATGCTGCAACTGCCGCCGGCTCAACGCACAGAGCTCGATGCGCGCCAGTTGCCGACCGGTCGCCTGCTCGGGTTCGAACGCTTCACCAAGGGCGGGCGCATCGGCGACATCCGGCTCGACGACTGTTTTGAACTGCAAGCCACGGTGAAGGAACACGTCACCAGCCGGTTGTGGTCGCCCGCTACCGGGTTCGGCATCGAATTATGGCAGCGGGTGGCGGACTACCCGCTGCTGCAGGTGTTCATTCCGCCCGACCGCCGCTCGATCGCGCTGGAGCCGGTCAGCGGCGGCATCGACTGCTTCAACACCGGCCGCCATCTGCGCCTGCTCGGCAACGGCGACGTGTTTGCAGCGCGCTGCGGCGTCCGTATCATGCAGGCCATTCCCTAGCCTCTGCACTCAACCACATGAAGAAGAACTTACGCAGCCAGCAATGGTTCGGCGGCAACGACAAGATGGCGTTCGTGCATCGCTCGTGGCTGCGCAACCAGGGTTATCCCGACGACTATTTTGAAGGCCGGCCCATCATCGGCATCTGCAACACGTGGTCGGAATTGGCACCGTGCAACGGCCATTTCCGCGAACTGGCCGAAGTGGTCAAGCGCGGCGTGCTGGAAGCTGGCGGCGTGCCGTTCGAGTTTCCGGTGATGTCGTTCGGCGAAACGCTGATGAAGCCGACGTCGATGCTGTTCCGCAATCTCGCCAGCATGGATGTGGAAGAAACTATTCGCGCGAATCCGCTCGACGGTGTCGTGTTGCTGTGCGGCTGCGACAAGACCGCGCCGTCGACCATCATGGGTGCGTGCTCGGTGAACCTGCCGACCATCGTGGTGCCGGGCGGGCCGATGCTGAACGGCAAATTCCGCGGCAGCGAACTCGGCTCCGGTTCGTTCAACTGGACCATCAAGGAAAAGCGCGACACCCAGGCGTTCAACGACGCCGACTTCAAAGAAGCCGAAATCGGCGCCGCCCGCAGCATCGGCCACTGCAACACGATGGGCACCGCGTCGAGCATGGCGGCGATGACGGAAGCGTTGGGCCTGTGTTTGCCGGGCGCGTCGTCGATTCCGGCCGCGGATTCGCGCAAGAAAAAAGTGGCGCAGTTGACTGGCCGTCGGATCGTCGAGATGGTGAACGAAGATCTGAAGCTGAGCGATATCCTGGTGCGCAAGGCGTTCGACAACGCCATCGTCGTCAACGCTGCCGTCGGCGGCTCCACCAACTTCATCGTGCACTTGCTCGCCATCGCCGGCCGGCTTGGCGTGCCGCTGACGCTGGAAGATTTCGATCGCATCGGCAGCGCGGTGCCGTTGCTGGTCAACCTGAAACCGTCGGGCCAGTACCTGATGGAAGATTTTTTCTACGCCGGTGGGTTGCCGGTGGTGATGAACGAGTTGGCCGATCTGCTCGATCACTCGTTGATCACCGCCAACGGCAAAAACTTCCGCGACAACTATCGTGGTGCCGTCAATTACGACGAGGAAGTGATACGGCCACGCAGCAAACCGCTGAACCCGGCCGCCGGCATCGCCGTGTTGAAAGGCAACCTGTGCGAGAACGGCGCCATCATCAAGCCGTCGGCGGCAACGCCCGCGCTGATGCAGCACAAGGGCAGGGCGGTGGTGTTCGAGAGCATGGAGGATTATCACGCGCGCATCGACGATCCGAAGCTCGACATCGACGCCAACAGCATCATCGTGCTGAAGGGCGTCGGCCCGCGCGGTTATCCCGGCATGCCGGAAGTCGGCAATGTCGATCTGCCGAAGAAGCTGATCCAGCAGGGAGTGAAAGACATGGTGCGCATCTCCGATGGCCGCATGAGCGGTACTGCCGGCGGCACCGTGGTGCTGCACGTGTCGCCCGAATCAACTGTTGGCGGCACGCTGGCGCTGGTGCGCGACGGCGACGTGATCGAGTTGGATGTGCCAAAACGCTTGCTGCAATTGCACGTCAGCGACGCCGAACTGACCCAACGCCGCGCCGAGTGGCAACCACCGCCGCCCGTGGCCGAGCGCGGTTACGTGAAGCTATATATAGACAACGTCGAGCAAGCCGACCGCGGCGCTGATCTGGTCCAGCTCAAAGGCGGTTCCGGCCCCGACGTAACCCGCGACCTGCACTGAATTCTCTAAATGGGGTCAGAGCCCATTTCTAATGTTAAGAATTTATCGTCAAAAGTTTGGCATGGCTGTCTTAACAAACTAAATGGGCTCTGACCCCATTTACAATTTTGGTGGTGCTGGGTGGAAGCTGCGCAACGGGTAAAGCTGTATCGGAACGCGTTCGAGGCGCGGCGTGATGCTGAACGTGCCAAGGGCATGCGTGCTTATATGCGTGACCAGTTCGAGTTTCTCGGGCTGCCGACACCAGTGCGGCGGCAAGCTGCCAAGTCTATCGACGTCATCGAACCGACCAGGAAGCAGTTGCAGGACACCGCCCACGCCTTGTGGGAGCTGCCGCAGCGCGAATATCGCTACGCTGCGCTCGACTTGCTGGCGCGCTGGAAAAAACTGCTGACGACCGCCGACATTCCCGTGCTGATCAAATTGGCCAATCGCCAGGCGTGGTGGGACACCGTGGACGGTTTCGCGTCGATCATCGGCAAAATATTGTTGACGCAGGCGAAGGCAGGAGTAGCAGAGGTGCCGCTGATGGAAAAAGCACTGGTGGCCAAATCACTGTGGACACGCCGCATCGCCATGCTGCACCAGTTGGGCTGGAAGCAGGCCACCGATGAACAGCGCCTGTTCCGTTACGCGCTGGCGCTGGCGCACGAAGAAGATTTCTTCATCCGCAAGGCCATCGGCTGGGCGCTGCGGGATTATGCTCGGCAGAATGCCAGGGCGGTTCGCCGCTTTCTCGCCACGCACGGCGACCAGTTGTCCGCGCTGAGCGTGCGCGAAGCCGGCAAGCATTTGTGAAAATGGAGTCCGCTAAATGGGGTCAGAGCCCATTTCTAATGTTAAGAATTTATCGTCAAAAATTTGGCAAAGTAGTCTTAACAAACTAAATGGGCTCTGACCCCATTTAGCGGACCCCATTTAGAACGGAGAGCGTGATGAAAACATCCGGATTAGCCTTGTGGCTTTACTGCGTGAGTGCGCCGTTGTTGGCCGACACCCGCATCACCATCGACACCGCGCATCCCGGCCCCGTCATCAACCGCCATATCTACGGCCAGTTCATGGAGCATCTCGGCCGCGGCATCTACGAGGGCATCTGGGTCGGCAAGGATTCGACTATCCCCAACATCGACGGTTTTCGCACCGACGTGGTGAATGCGTTGAAAGACCTGCACGTGCCGGTGCTGCGCTGGCCCGGCGGCTGTTTTGCCGACGAGT
>DATJXP010000462.1:0-7255 GCA_035500035.1 Candidatus Acidiferrum sp.
TTTCGATTTCGATAAGGGCGTGTCATTCCGGCATCCGGCGCCATTGATCGCCATCATCGAGATGGCGGAAAAAATCCACGCCACACGCATGATCATCACCGGAGTGCGCGGCGCCCACAAGCTCAGCAATGGCAGCGTGCTGCGGGAAAGCGACGACATCGGCCGTCGTCGCGCCGAAGAAGTTGCTGCTTTGTTACAAGGTGCAGGGCTCAAGCTGCCGACTATTACGCACTGGATAGCCGGCGACGCCGAAGCCGACGGCATCGACGACTGGCAAAGCCGGCGCGTCACGGTGGAATTGCTGCCGTGAAGCGAGCCACAACATGAACGCCCGTCGATTTATTATTTTGGTTGGCTGCTTACTGGCGGCCGGCGCGTCCGGCACCGAGCCGCAGCAATTACGGCTGTGGCCAGGCAAGGCGCCGGGCTCGGAGCAGTGGACGCTGGCGGAAACGGTGACGACATCACCGACCGGCGATCGCATCGTCGCCAACGTCTCTGATCCGACTGTAAGCGTATTCCTGCCGGATGCCGCCAAGGCCACCGGCGCCGCCATCGTCATCGCACCCGGTGGTGCGCTGCGCATCCTCGGTTTCGACAACGAAGGTACCCGGGTGGCAGCGTGGCTGAACCAGCACGGCATCGCCGCCTTCGTACTGAAATACCGTACGCTGCAACAAGCTGCTCGTACTGCGTTGGTGCCACCGCCCGCGACCGGGCCTCGACAGGAGCTGACGATCCGCAATGCCAACGCCAATCCCGCTCCCGACGACGCCGTGCTGACTGAAGTGCTGCACATGGCAGTGGCCGATGCGCAACAGGCGATGCAACTGGTGCGGCAGCACGCCAATGAGTGGCATGTGGATACCGCTCGCGTCGGCTTCATGGGATTTTCCGCCGGTGGCGGCGTCGGTGTCGGATTGGCGCTGGCGGGCAAACCCGGCACCGCACCGGATTTCCTGATCTCGCTGTACGGGCCCGCGCTGCAGGACGTCAACGTGCCGACGCAGGCGCCGCCGCTGTTCATCGCCGTCGGCGCCAGCCACTTCAACGTCACCAATGGTTGCCTCGCGCTGTTCGCGGCGTGGAAGGCAGCGGGCAAGCCGGCGGAAATCCACGTGTACGACGGCGTCAGCGCCGGCTTCGGCATGACGCCGCGCGGTCTGCCGGTCGATGCGTGGCCGCAGCGTTTGCTGGAGTGGATGGCGGCGCGCAAATTGACGTCGATGTAGTGCAGGCCGAGGCTGGCGCTCGATAGTTAGTATTACTTACAATCAGGCGACGGCGCCCACAAACCAACGACAACGCCGCCTTCGTGAGGGGAAGCTCCATGCACACCAGAATGCTGCGGCTGTTGCCGCTGGCCGGCTTGCTGATCGCCGCCATTGCTGTCCACGCCCAACCTGCCGCCACGCTGACCGGTGCAGCCTGCGCGCAACTGCAGACCATCGCCATCACACCGGCACAGATCGGTGAGCCAGTATCGAAAATCGTCATCGACTCCGCCGCCTGGGTCGATGCCGCCCCCGCCCACTGCCGCATCGACGGCCATCTGGATCCGGTCGATACCAGCGCCACCGCACGGCCGATCAAGTTCGGTGTTGTGCTGCCGGCAAGCTGGAACGGCCGCGCCATTCATTTGGGCGGTGGCGGCATGAACGGCACCGTGCCGCAACTGGTCGGCCGCGGCGAACAGAGCGACACCGCCAGGGGTTACGCCACCTTCGGCAGCGATTCCGGCCACACCACTACCGATCAGCAATGGTTGTTGAACGAGGAAGCGATCAAGAACCTCGGCTACCTGCAGATGAAGAAAACCCACGACGTCGCCTTCGTCTTGATCGGCAAGGCCTACGGCAGCGCACCGAAATACACCTACTGGGTCGGCGGTTCGCAGGGCGGCCGCGAAGGCTTGACGATGGCGCAGCGGTATCCGAAGGATTACGACGGCATCGTGGTGACGGTGCCCATCGTCGGCTTCTCGTCGCTGATGCTGGGGCCGAGCCGCATCCGCATCCACGAAAAATCGCTTGCGAGCTGGGTGCCGGCTTCGAAAGGCACGGCCATACTCACCGAATTCATGCGCCAGTGCGACCGGCTCGACGGCATTGCCGATGGCGTCATCAACAACTACGTCGATTGCCGCGCGCAGTTCAATGTCAACGACAACAAGGGCGACAAGGACCCGTGGGCGAAACTGCGCTGCCCCAATGACGTCGATCCGGCACCGAACGATGCCGGCAAGACCGCATGTCTTACTTCGGCGCAGATCAAGACGGTGGAATACATCTTCAGCGATCTGCCAGCGACGATTAAATTACCGAACGGCCGCAGCAATTTCGGCATGTGGACGCCGACCACGGCAGTGGTCAGTCAATTCCCCGCCTTCGGTGGACCGCCGCCCGCGGCTCCGCCAGCAGCGGGTGCCAACGCACCGCGGCCGCCGGGGCCACCAGCCATGCCGGCCGGGTTTGCCTTCCCCGGTGCCGTGTTCATGTCGCAACGTTATCGCGGCCAGGACGGCGCCGCCGCCGACGCGCCGGTGTTCACCACGCTCGGCACCGACGGCGTCACCGGCTTGTTCATGCAGAACCCGGCTGCCAACCCGCTCGACTACGATGAAGCCGTACACGGCAAGCGCCAGCAACAACTGGCGCCATGGCTGGATTCGACCCAGGCCGACCTCGGCGCCTTCGCCGCGCGCGGCGGCAAATTGATCGTCACCATCGGCACCGACGACACCATTGCCGCGCCGGGCGAACAGTTGAACTATTATCAAACCGTGCTCGACACGATGGGCCGCGCCAACGTCGACAAGTTCGCGCGTCTGTACGTGCTGCCGCAGACCGGCCACGGCCTCACCGGCCGCTCGGCGGCAATCGATGGCGACGGTAACGCCATCATGCCGACGGAAATTCCGAGCCGGGTAGATCGCTTTGCATTGCTGACGCAGTGGGTCGAGCAAGGCAAGGCACCGGCGATGGCAGTGGAAGTGAGCGGCCAGAATGCGACGCGGCCAATGTGCAGCTATCCGGACTACCCGCGCTACCAGGGCGGCGACGTCAACAGCGCGGCGTCATTTACCTGCACCAAACCGAAATTCGCTCCATGATCACAACAACTACAACGAGGACACCGGGTATGAAAACTTCGATCACGCGTTCGCTGTGGCTGGCACTGGCCGTGGCAGGTTCCGCTGCCGCGCAAACGCCGCCGCCAGCCAAGCCGCTCGGCTCCATGCCCGACGCCGCGCAATTTCCGAAAGTCGAATTCGTGTGGGAAGAACGCGTCACGCTGTCGCCAGCAGTAGTGCTCGGCAAGACCGCGATCGGCCAGCGCCAGTACATTCCTATCACCGGCGGCACCATCGACGGACCCAAGTTCAAGGGCAAGGTAGTGCCCGGCGGGTGGGACTTCCAATTGCAGACGGCGAGCGGCTGCGGTTCGCTCAGTGCCGACTACTTCATCCAGCACGACGACGGCACGCTGGTGCACGTGTTGAACGAATCGATGAGTTGTCGGCCCGGCGCCGACGGTGCACGCGGATTCACGCGGGCCAAACTGGAAGCGCCGGAAGGCGCGCACGGCTGGCTGACCAGCGGTGTGTTCCTGACTTCGATCGAACTCGATGCCGGCCCGCCGAGTGCCGACGGCAAGCCGGCGCCGCTTGGCGCCATCAGGATCAAGTTCTACCAGGTCAAGTAAGCGGTTCGGTGAAATCGACCGTGCCGACCTCGGCCACGCGTGGCTGGTTGTACGCCATCACTGCCTGATGTTCGGGATGGCGCTGATAGCGGCGCAACGCTTCCACCGACTGGAAACGCATGATCAACACCAGATCCCAACTGCGCCCCTCGCGCAGCACATCGCGGCCGATCTCGAGATACCCAATGTCGTCGATGCTGGCGCGCAGCGCCAGCATGCGTCGGCAAAACTCCGCAATGTGATCTTCGCCGGTGTCTTTCGCGTACTTGATGAATACGTAGTGGTGCAACATCGCCCGGTCTCCGTTGCCTTTCAGCGCACGCGCGCGCCCGGCGCAATGATGGGCGCGGCCGCGTTGAGTTTTTCGGCGGCAAACCCGGCCGCCATCTTGTACTTGTGCATGAACTCGTCGCGCTCGGCCGGCGGTATCACCGCGTCGATGTCGTCGAACACGCCACCGCAGCGTTCATCGAGCAGGTTCAGCAGCCCGAACGGGCCGGCGCCGCGGTTGCGCAGGATCACCGGCGAAATCTCCGGGCACAACTTGTCGTCGTAGGCCGTCAACGCGGCGGCGTTGACGCCGTGCCCCAACAGACAGGCGCCGAGCACGCGCGCATCGACAATGGCCTGGCTGGCGCCGTTGGAACCGGTCGGATACATCACGTGCGCGGCGTCGCCGAGCAGCGCGGCATTGCCATCGCGCCAGGTCGGTACCGGGTCGCGGTCTATCATCGGGTATTCATAGACGTCGCTGGCGCCGCGCAGCATGCCCGGGATATCGATCCAATCGTAGTTCCACTGTTCGAAATGATGCATGAAGTCGGCATGATTCACGCGCTTGTTCCAGTCGCCGTCGGGCCAACCGCCACTGTTATCGACCGTGATCTCGGCGATCCAATTGATGTCGGCAAGTCCCGTGCGCGGGTCCGGTTGCGAAATCGGATAGAACACGACGCGATGGCGATGGGTGCCGAGGCCGACGAACGAAGCGCCGGTGCGGATCGGCATTCCCGGCGTTACTCCACGCCACATGATGGCGCCGCCCCACTGTATCGGTGGCTGACTTGGGTGCATCTGCTGCCGCACCGCCGAATGCAAGCCGTCGGCGGCGATCAACAGCGAACCTTGCACCTCGGACTGTTCGCCGTTGCGGTGCTGCAGCAAGGCGGTGATGCCGTTGCCATCGGCATGATTGCGGTAACCCGTCACCTTGACGCCGGTGTGGATCGCCTGCCGCCCGAGCCGTTGCCGCACCGCGTCGTACAGCATCATCTGCAATTTGCCGCGGTGCACCGAATACTGCGGCCAGTGATAACCGGCCAGCAAGCCACGCGGTTCGGAATAGACGTCGTTGCCGTTGAGCCCCACCAGCGCCCACTCGCGGGTCTGGATGCCGATGCGGTCGAGCGCATCCGGCCCGAAGCCGAGCTCGTACAGCTCGCGCACGGCGTTGGGCTGCAGGTTGATGCCGACGCCGAGCGGCTTCAGCTCGGCAACGGATTCGTACACTACGCAGGGAACGCCGATCTGCTGCAGCGTAAGGGCGACGCTGAGGCCGCCGATGCCGCCACCGGCGACGAGGACTGGAAGTTGGGTCATTGCGCACACTGTCGGGAAAAACCCGATTGTATGTGGGACCTACAATAACCCGCCAGTCTGCGATGACCGACGCCTGCCGCTTCCCGTCCGCAGCGGAATTGCGCCATACTCGGGTCCACCAATATCAAGCATCGACCACAGATGCCAACCAATGGGGGAACCATCCATGAAATTGATACCAGCCAAATCCGTTTTGCTGTGCTGCGCACTGTTTGTCGCCGGTCTGTTTACTGCTGCTGCCCAGGCTCAGGGCAAGCTGGAAAAGATCCGCGTCGAAGGCGCGTCGCTCAAGGGCAACCTGGAAAAAGACGATCCGGTGCGCGACGTATTCGTCTATCTGCCGCCCGGCTACGACACCGACACTGCCAAGCGCTATCCGGTGATCTACTTCCTGCACGGCTATGGCGTCACCGCCGAGTTCTACGCCACCACGATGAAGTTGCCGGGCGCGGTCGATGAAGCCATCGCCGCCGGCGCCACGCCGTCCATCATCGTGTTGCCCGATGCCCGCACCGTTTACGACGGCAGCATGTACGGCAATTCGCTGACCACCGGCGACTGGGAAACCTTCATCGCGAAAGAACTGGTCACCTACATCGACAAACACTACCGCACGCTGGCCAAACGCGAGAGCCGCGGCCTGTCGGGCCATTCGATGGGCGGTTATGGCACCGTGCGCATCGGCATGGAACATCCGGAAGTATTCGGTTCGATGTATGCGATGAGTTCGTGCTGCCTGTTGAACCAGGCGCCGTCGAAAGAGGCCGTTGAACAACAGATCGCGCGCATGGCGGCCGGCCCGGTGGCAAAAGATGACAAGCCCAGCTTCAACAACGTGCTGCAAGCGCAAGCCGCGACGTGGGCGCCCAACCCGAAAAACCCGCCGTATTATTTCGACTGGCCATTCGTCAACGGCGAAGCGCAGCCGCTGGTGCAAGCCAAGTGGATCGCCAACTCGCCGCTCGTCACCGTCGATCAGCACGTACCGGCACTGAAGCGTTACAAGGCCATCGCGCTCGAAGTCGGCGACAAGGACTCGCTGGCCGCCACCAACAAACAACTCGATGAAGCGCTGACGCGACTCGGCGTCAAGCACAGCTTCGAAGTGTACGACGGCGATCACACCAATCACGTGCCGGAACGCTTCAAGGACAAATTGCTGCCGTTCTTCTCGAAAAATTTGAGTACGAAGTAACTGCAGCTGAAACAAGAAGCCCGCCGGATGGCGGGCTGCTGACTTGCAAAAAACAAAAACCGGAAATTATTCCGATTTCTGCGCTTGCTTGGAAATGAAGTTCAACAGACCTTCCGGTTCCTTGTTGTCGACCGTCAACGAACACGACGACTTGGTGATCGTGCCCTTGAAGTGGTTGGTGGTCAGATCGTAGGTGCCGCTGCGATTCCAGGTGCAAGCACGCTGCACGTTGTCGTTGCTGTTGGTCCAGCCGTCGTTGAACACCATGGTTTCCGACAACTCGTACGGCGTGGTGGTTTCGTCGAACACGCCGTTGACGGTGATGGTGCCGTTGTGGGTGTCGCCTTCCGGGCCGACGCAGTTGTTGGTAGTGATGGTGACGTTGTAGATGTATTTGGGTTTCTGCGAGCTATCGATGGTCCCTGTCATGCTGCGGGTACCGCCGTTCGCGCAGGGGTGACTCTGGCTGACGGGAGTGGTGGTGGACGCGCCCGCGGCCAACGCGGTCGTGCCGACCATGATGCTACCGATAAGGACCAACTGGGCAGTTCTTTTCATGACGCTTCTCCAGGGGAAAGAAATTTTTAATGCACCGATATCTGATCACAAACGGCAAAACCCGTGAATGAACAAGTCACGCCAAAAGCGTGAATCACCGCACCAAATACGAAAAATTACGGTATCTTTTCCTGTATTGAAAGATTGATGAAAGCTACGAAAACCCGGGCAGGTTTACATGCGCTTCAAACGTCTCGA
>DATJXP010000463.1:0-10349 GCA_035500035.1 Candidatus Acidiferrum sp.
TGGCGCAGGATCGCGATGGCGACGGCATCAGGGAGGGAAGCGACGGCAAGCCGCTCAGTTGCAACTGAAGCGGCAATGCCGGTGGGTTACCAGCAACTGGTGTTGGCGGCGTTGCTGCTGTTGGTGGCGGTCTTGGAACCGGTGTTGGTGAGCGTGAAGGTTTTGCAGTCGGTGTCCAGCAATTGGTTGCCGGTGGCGGTGGCGACCATGGTCCAGGCTGTGGTGCCGGTGGTCGTCAACGCAATCGAGTAATAACCCTTGTCGCTGGTGGTGGTGGTAACCGTTCCGGTGAGGCCACTGATGATGTCGGTGAAATTGGCGGTGTAGTTGTTTTCGCGGAAATAGTATTTCTCTTCGAGCGTCGCCAGCCGCGTCAGCGTGATCTTGGCATCGGCACGGTTCGACTTCAGCACCGATTGCCGATAGGTCGGGATCGCGATCGCGGCCAGCAAGCCGACGATGGCCATCGTGATCAGCAGTTCGATCATGGTAAAGCCGCGATTTTTTGCCATGGCGATGCTTCCATTGGTGAGGTTGCCGCTATCGTGTGGCTTTCACGCGCGGCTTGCAAGACCTGCGGGAAGCCTGGTTCAGGCTTCCCGGGCCCGGTCGGACTAGAACGATATCTTCAACTGCTCCCACGACATGCGGGTCGAAGCCTGTTGCGCCGAGGCAAAGCCGGTGCTCGTCGTCACGCCGGTGGTGGAACCGGAAACGATGGAGACATCGCCCTTGTTGGTACTGCTGACACCCTTGTCGTCGCCGGTGCGTATCACCGCCGACGGTGCCGACGGCGCACCTTGGCCCAGATTGAGGTTCTTGGCGGCGTAGCCGGCAGTTTGCGTGTCGTCACCGAGCGGCGCGAATACCTCGGCGGTGCCGGTACGGTAGTTCAGTGCATACAGGTAACCGTTGCCTTCGACCAGGCATTGATCCACCGGCGGTATGTAGGAGGTAAACACCACGGTAGTGCCGATGATCACCGAGGTGTTGAACACACGCTCCGACGGGTTGGTGCCGCTGCTGTAGGCGAGCTTGGTAACCCAGCCGGGGCGGTTGTCCATGAAGTTCCACAGATCGTTGAAGGTGTTCAGCGTGGTCGAGAAGCGCACGACCGCCGTTGAGGTGTTGCCGTCCTTGATGGTGCCGTCCTTCTTGACGATGATCGTGGTCGAGTCCACCAACTGGGTGGAGAGCAGCGTCGACGTGTCGTAGTTGGCGGGCTCCTTGATGCCGTAAAACGACTGTTGTGTGGAGGAGCGGTTGTCCACCTTGGTGAACAGGCGGCCAGTGCCGTACAGGATCCATCGTTCGTTCTTGAGGATGGATTGCTGCGTCTTCGGCGCCGCCACCACGGGCTGGCTCATGTTGAATACGTCGGTCAGTTTGGCAGTGCCGCCGGAAAGACCCATGTTGGTGTCGGCAGGCGACAATACCAGGCGCTTCATGCGACCGGTCGGCGCGGTTTCGGTGCCTTCGACGGTGCCGGCATAGACCACATCATCGACGAAGTCGCCTTCCCAATCGACGCTGGTGAAATCGCCGAAGAAGCCGTTGGGATCGCCACCGGCAACCTGCGCGGCCGAGTTGAGAGTGATCGAGGCGCCTGCGACCAGGTCGTATGCATACAGCTTGGCGCGCTGGCCGTTGCTGACGGCGGTCGTCAGCGTGTCGGGTCCGGAACCGTAAATCAGGATCCACTTGTTGCTGGCCGGGTTTTTGAAGCTGCCGTTCGAATCCGGCGTACGGGTCTTGATGACGGTCGGCATGCTGGTGGTGAAGCCCTGGTCGCTGGCGCGCAGCTCGGCCAGCAGTGTCGGCGGCCGCTCGGGATCGGTGATGTCCATGATGATGAAGGCGGAGCCCATCGTGCGGTCGGTGGTGCCGTTGCCGTCGAGATCGAGCGGAAAGTTGCCGCCGCCGAGCCGCATGCCCACCACCATGATGGTGCCCCAACCGTAGGGATGCACGGAGTCGTTGGCGAAGATATTGACGTCGAACGCCTGCGGTGGCGCATCGACGTAATAGACGTGCGGATAGTTCTTTTCCTTCAGCCACTGCAAGTGCGGCAGCAGGTTCATCGGCACGTAGGCCCACATTTCGGCGCCCAGCGTGTGCGACTGGCCACCGGTGTAGTCGCTCGTCGTCGGGTTCCACGGCGTGGTCTTGAACGACTGGCTCGGCGCGTCCCACACGCCGCCGTTGAAGGCGTGGATCATGCCGTCGTTGCCGCCGGTGATGACCATCTGGCGACGCTTGGCATATTGCTGCTTGAACAACTGGTAGGTTTCGTCGCCGACCGACAGGTCGTAGCGCTGGTTGGGCGGGTTCACCACCAGCGGCGACGAGTGCACGATGTCGCCGAGCATCCAGTATTTGGGCACGCCGGAGGTATCGCCGGGGAAAGTGACGAGACGCGAGCGCCAGCCGCTCTGGTCCTGGCCGCGGATGTATTTGACCAGTTTCGCCGCGTCGGACGCCGTCGACAGTCCCAGGTAGCGGTAATTGTTGGTGCCGTTGGTGCTGTCGAAGTTGCTGTCGATGAACGACGTGACTTCGCCGGAATCGACGACGCCTTGAGTGCCCGAGCTCATGCTGTCGAGCCAGGTGAAGATGTAGCGTTTGTTGCCGGCGTCATCGTTGAACTGGCCGGTGGTGGTGTCGAGCGTACGCTGCACCGTCACGTTGCTCTGGCTGATGTTGCCCAGCACGTTGCGGGCGTTCCAGATCGAGCCGAGGTTTTCCAGATCGTCCGGACCGCCCACCTTGGTCAGCGTGGCGCTGGCGCCGGTACCGCTCTGCGTGTAGCGCTGGAAGCGGGTACGGTTCGGATCGACGGTCTTGTCGAAGAAGATGTCGACGATGTAGTCGGTGTTGGTGTCGTCGAGCTTGCCGCGCGTGCCGGCATTCGGATTGTCTTCGCGGAAGCGGCCGGAAGCGTCGATGAACATCGAATGCAGTACGCCGCCCCACGTGATCGTAGTGCCGTCGCTGTCGGTGTATTGCGGATGGTAATAGGCCTGATAGACCGAGCCCAGACCGGTGCTGCTGTTCGCCACCACCGCGGCCGCGGTACCGGACGAGATGCGCGAGGTGATGATCTCGAAGATCTGCGTCAGGCTGTTGATCAGCTGGCTCGGGTTGGTGATCGGGAAATAGTTGTCGGGAATGCCGTCCGGCGTTTCCTGGCCGGCGACGTTATGGGAATCCCACTCACGGTTGTCGGTGGTGCTGCTCATGTACTTCGGCGTGCCGTCCTTGTCGATGTCGTTGAAACTGCCGTACTTGGCGGTGTACCACAGCGGGTTTTTCAGCAGCGCGCCGGTCGATGAGGTCGAGGCGGTGTAGACCAGCGGCTCGTGGTACAGGATCGCGTTGCCGCTGTTGGCGGTCAGGCGCTTGATGGTGTTGCCGCCGGGGATCAGCAGGAAGAACTGTTCACCGGGGCCTTGCGAGCCGCGCGCGATGTACTTGCTGCTGCTGCCGCTGCTGCATGCGGGAGAGGGCGAGCCGTTGCATTGGGTGGCACCCGAACCCATCGCGGCGGAAGGTTGGTTGGTGATCTTGGTGACGTTGCCGACACTGGCAACGCCGGTGATGACGAAGCCTGGCATCAGTGCATCGCCGGCCGCTGCCTGCGGTGCCGAGGTACGGATCTGGATGGAATCCGCGGTGAGGCCGGTGGTCTTCCAGTTGAAATCGCTATAGGCGTAAGTGGTGTTGGCACCGGTGCTGTAGTCGGCATTGGGCGGTTGGCCCGGGCACAACGCAGTGTTGGTGCCTATGCACCATTCGATGCGCGATACCGCATCCATGTCGTAGTCGTTACCCCACAGTGAATCTTCCCAGGCCACCCACATGCTGCCGCCGTTGGCGTTTTGCGATTCGATGTAGGCATTGACGAAGCTGCAACGGGTCCAGCCGGTGCCGTCGAGCTTGGTGCTGCCGGTCAGGTTGGATTTGCAGGTCGGTACCAGCGTCACGGTCTTGCCGTTGACGGCGAGCGAGAAAGTGGGCGTGTTGTCAGCCAGCGACACGGTATAAGTGGTGACGTTCTGCACGCCGGCGAAGTCATTGCGCAAGTCGTGCGTGTAGGCGTGGTAGGCCAGCGCGGCTATGTAGTAGCCGCCTTCGAGATCGCCGACGTCGGGGCACAGCCCGCGCGCGCTCGACAGCGCGCTGATGGTCTTGGCGGTACAGGCACCGTCGTTGGTGGTGCCGTTGTCGCCGATCAGGTAGCTGCCGTTGGTGATGCCTTCCAGCGTGCCGAGGTTGTCGAGCGCGGTGTTGAGCGACGTGGTGGACAGGCGCGTGGTGCCCGGCGTGCTCCAGATGTCGGTGACCGACCCCATGTCGTCCTTGTCGAAAGTGTTGTTGCCGGTCGAGAGCACGATGATCGAACACGACGCGCACGAGTTGGCCGAGCTGAGCGGATCGGTCCATGTCAGCTGCGGCCACGACGGCATCAGCGTCGCGTCGCTGGTATTGAAGGCCGCGGTAGGCGTGCCGGTGCCGGCGGCGGGCGTGGTGGCGATATTGTTGCCCGTGAAGTAGCGCAATGCTTCCAGGTAGATTTCCGACAGCGGGTTGCCCCAGTTGTAGCACTGGCGGTTCGATGCGGTCGAAGTCTTGAAGGTGGTCTTGTCGATGCCGTAGGTGTCGCAGTCCGAGTAGTTATGGTTGGTGTAGTCGTAGTTGATGATGCGCATGCGCGTCAGCGTGTTGATGATGCCGCCGCTGGAAGAAGTCTGGTTGAGAAAGACGCCGCTGTTCAGATCGACTTCGTTGAGGCTGGCGGTGGAGTTGCCGGTCAGCGGCACGATGTTCTTGCGCAAAACGCCGCCGGAAATTTTCTTGCTGACACTGCCGGTCATCAGGCCGAAGTTGATCTGGCTGCTGTCGCCGTATTTCTGCAGCAGGCCGATCGGTTTGTAGGTGACGTCGCCGGTGCTGCTGGTGTAGGCCTTGCAACGATCGGCGTTGTTGTCCTTGCCATAGGAGCAAGCCACGACGCGCGCGTTGTAACTGTAGGTGGCTGGCTGGCTGGTCGAATCGGGCTGGTTGTTGAAGCCGCTGTCCGATTCGCCGCGGTAGAAACATTGAACGATGTCGGAAGTGGCCCACAACGGCCAGGCGCCATAGGCGACGCGGATCACTGGCGCGTTGGTAGCGGCGCCATAAGTGGTATTGCACAAACTGATCGAGGTCTGCGTCCACGGCGTGTAGTTTTGGGTGGCACCGGTGAACACATGGACGAACGAGTGCAGATCAATCGGCAGGAAAGCGCGTTCGAGTACGGTGACGCCCTGTGTGGCGCCGGAGGTGGCGGTATCGGTGGAACGAGCGCCGCCGTAAAGCACGTAGCGGACCATGTCCATGCGCGACATCGTCGCCCAGTTCATGAAGTTGCCGCTCCAGCGGCCGGTGGCGCTGAGGCAACTGTGGCCATTGGCGCCTATGCTGCTGGTGATGTCGTCGGTCGGCGTGTAGCGGCCGTTGGTGGTGTCGTAGTTGTAGCACCAGTTGGGATCGAAATAACCGGTGTAGGTCAGCGTGTCCTTGTAGGTGCCATCGACGAGGCCGTCGCCGTCGATGTCGGTGAAGTCGGAGTAGGCTTTTTTATACAGCTCCTGGTCGTCGGACATTACCAGCATCACGTTCGGCGGCGATGCTTCGGTGATCAACGGCGGTGTCAGCGAGAAGTTGGACGAGGTCAACTGCGCACTGACCGGCTGCATGCAGGCAAGACCGGCCGTCAGCAGCGCTGACGTCCAGAGGAGCAGTGAGGACCTGGTCATTCGACGAAGTGGGTTCATGACATTCTCCTGCTGGAAGGCGTTGGTCAGATCGCGCGGATCGTGCTGCGCAACATCACGCGCACGCGGCCGTCTTCGCTGGCGACGAGCGTGGTGATGCGGTACTGATGTATGTAGTTGGTGGTGCTGCTATAAGCCAGGGTCGAGTTTTTCGACGTGAAACACCTGTTCTCGATGATGTATTTGGCGACCAGGCCGGTATAAGGCACCGACAGCGTCTTGTATTTGCCGCTGCCGTTGGCCCACAGCGTGGAGTCGCTCGATGGATCGTAAGTGCCGACCTGACAGGTGTTGGCACCGTTGGTGGGCGTATCGGCATAGGCACTGGTACCGGTAAAGCACAGGCCGTTGGTGCAGGTGCTGGTGAAGCAAATGCTGCCGCAACTGCTATTGGTAAGTTGATTGGTAAGAAAGTAGTTGTTGTCATGCAGGTTTTTTTCCATGTACGACAATACGAATTCGGCAGCCTCGAAGGCTTGCAGTTGCTGGCGGTTGTTGCTGGCCATCTTCATCTCGATGCCCGACGAATCGACGGTAGACATGCCGAGAATGCCGATCACCAGCAGGATCAGCAGCGTCGCGATCATCATCACGCCGTGTTGGCGGGCGGGATTGCGAAGAGTCATGGTCTTCATGAAGAACTCCGGACGCTCAGTAATTGCGAATGCGGATGGTGGTTGCCGCGTATTGGCGCATGTACCGGTCGGAGCCGTCGGTACCCGTCACACCTTCGAACACCGGGTAGGCGGTGTTGCTGTTGTAAACCGGATACAGCGAGCGCATGCGCAGCGAAATGCGAACCGACACCACGTTGGCCCAACTGGGAACGGCATTGGCCTTGTAATACTGATCGGCCAGACCATCGAGGTTGCCGGCCGGTTGCGTGTCGACGCCGTACAGGATCTGCATGTTTTCCACGCCTTGCACCAGTTCTTCCTCGACCGTGGTGGCGGCAGTGCCGGAGTAGGTCAGGCGGTCGCGGTACAAGGCCGGGATGGTGCTGTCGGAAGTCGAAGTGCCGACGAAATACGCTTCGCTGTGCAGCGTCATCAGCGTCGAGCCGCCACCGAACACTGTCGATGTGAAAGTACCCGACGTGCAGGTGGTAACACCGGTGCTGCCGTAGTAGGCGTTGCAATTGCCCGGAGTGTTGGTGCCGGTGGCGGCGTGCGACACGGTGGTGGCGTTATTGCTGCCGTTGGTGGGGCCGCTCATCTGGAACACGGCTATTCGGTCGCAAGTGGAACTGGCTGCCAGGAAGATCTGGCCGATTTGATAGCTGTGGGCGGCGTTGACGGTTATGGTCGAACCGCTTTCGCTGCTGACGCTCAGTCCGGTCAGATCGCCGCGCCGCACCACGATGGCGTCGGTATTGGCATTGACGTCGGCCTTGAATTGGGTCGGGAAGGTGTTGATGCCGGCATCGTATTCGTAGCCCTGCAGGCCGGGGTTGTTCAGATACCAGCTGGTGGGAGCGCCGGTAACCGCATTGACGGCGATAACCGGGTTTTTGGTGCAGCCGGCATAACCGGCCGCGCGCAATTCGTCACCCATGTACTTGATGGCGAAGCGGGCGTTTTCCTGTATGCCCGACAACTCGCGTTGCGAGACGAAGTTGCTCTTGGTAGTCACCAGTGCTGCTACCAGTCCTGCCAGCACCGTGCCGGAGATGGCGATCGATACCATCAGTTCGACCAGCGTCATGCCGCGCTGGCGGAGATGTTTGAAACTTTTGAAGCTGTAGTTGCGTAAGGTGTGCATGGTTTACATCTTGCTGGTAACGGTGACTTCGCGGATGCCGTTGTCGGCGTCGAGGCTGCCGAGCTGGCTCCAGTCATACTTGATCGAAATGACGTACGCGTGGGTGTTGTAGTCGTACAGGATCTGGCTCTGGCCCGACGGCAGGTAATGGTTGTCAGTCACTTTTGCCCGCCATTGGTTGAGATCCCAGGTCGCCATCGAATTGCTGTCGCAGTTGTTCGCCGAACAGTCGATGGTTTGAGTGGGTGGCAATTCGGTATAGGCAAGTACATAGGCATCGTTGGGGTTGGCGCGGATGCGCTCGGCCATGTCGTTGATCAGGAACAGGGCCTGCGATTCGGTGAAGGCGGCGTGGTTGTACTTGAGCACGTCGTTCTGCAGCGCCGTCATGCCCAGCAGACCGAAGGCGAGGATCAGCAGGCAGATCATCACCTCGACCAGGGTAAAGCCGGTTTGCCGGCGCAATTGACGTTGGCTCATGGGCATACCAGATCAGCTCCCGCCAGGTCTTTGTAGTTGCCCGTGCTGCCGTTGGTACCCTGGTTGGCCAGCATCGGACGGCCGGTGTTGGCCAGCCACACCGCGCGCGCCTTGGATACGGTCTTGTCGATGCTGCAAAGACGGTAGTACGCGCCAGAGGTGCTGTTCAGCAGAAAACCGTTGGAATCGAACCGCAGGTAATCGCCGGTGAAATTGGTGTTGGTGCGGGTCAGCAGCAGAACCTTGCTCTGCTTGTTGAGCGCGTTGTGAACCTGCACGATGGCGTCGGTGCCGTCCAGCGTGCCGGCGGTGCCGGTGTCGGAGAATACGATCCAGCCGTCGGTCCAATCGCCGCCAGTGGAAGCGGCACAGGCAGTGAAGTTGGTGGAACGGCACATCGAAACCGGGTGCCCCTGGGAGACGGCTTCCTGGCGGGCGCGGCTGATGGAGGTCATCAGATCCATCATCGCCCCGTCGCGCGAGTTGCGATCGAGCGTTTCCTTGAAGCCGGGGATGGACATGGCCGTCAGGATTCCCGCAATGGTAATGACGATCATCACCTCGAGCATGGTGTAGCCCGGCATGAAGTGGATGCCGGGTCTCCCTGTTGGTTTATGTGCCTGTTTCGCCATATAAATAGCGTCATTGAACGACGCTCTCACCGACAACCTTGACGGCTCCACTTTATCACGGTTGATTTGCGCTCGTACCCAGCGAAAACACTGCGGCGCTAGTGGTTTGCGCAATTTTCCTGCTGACATTCTCACGACAATGCAGTCACCATAGTGTGAACCGTTTACAAGAAAGTAGAGGAGCCCGGCCGGATTTGTCCGAACTGAGAAACATGTCACACAACAACTCCGACGAAGCCGTTACTCCCCCTGCCGGCAGGCCTGATCTGGCCAACCCCGTCCATTTGCTGGCGCTGGGTTTCGGCAGCGGGCTGGCCCCCAAGGCGCCCGGCACCTTCGGCACGCTGGCGGCGATACCGTTTTACCTGCTGCTGGCGCTGTTGCCGCTGCCGGTGTACCTGCTGGTGCTGATCGTTGCGTTCGGCTTCGGCATCTATATATGTGGCAAGACCGCTCGCGATCTCGGCGTGCACGACCACGGCGGCATCGTGTGGGACGAATTCGTCGGGCTCTGGCTGACGATGGTGGCGGCACCACCGGCCTGGCCGTGGATCGTGGCGGGGTTCCTGTTGTTCAGGTTGTTCGACATCGTCAAGCCGTTTCCGATTTCGTACCTGGATCGCCATATAAAAGGCGGTCTCGGCATCATGATCGACGATGCGCTGGCCGGCACGTTCGCGTGGTTGTGCCTGCAAGGTGGAGCACTTGTAATAGGTAACTGGGGTCCAATGTAGGGGCACGCCATGGCGTGCCCCAGCGAATCGAAATCTTTATAAATAAAATGGGCTCTGACCCCATTTAGAGGAGGGGAACGCCATGTCCAAGCCAATCGCGCTGCACTGCGGCAAACTCGCACTGGGACTGGCTGCCGCCAGTCTGTTACTGGCCGGCTGCGGCAAGCCGACTTCGCCGGCTGCCGCCGCGCCGTCAGCGGCTACGGTCGGGCCTGGGGCCATCGGCGGTGCTGTGATGGGCGCCAGCGGTCCCGAAGCCGGAGTGTGGGTGATCGCCGAAACCGCCGAGCTCGGTACCCGATTCCTGAAGATCGTCGTCACCGACGACCAGGGCCGCTTCCTGTTGCCGGAGCTGCCGGCTGCCCACTACCAAGTGTGGGTGCGCGGCTATGGCTTGGCCGATTCGGCCAAGGTCGCCGCCAAACCCGGCGACAAGACGCTGGCACTCACTGCCACTGCGGCCGCATCGCCGGCCGAAGCCGCCAAGGTCTATCCCGCTGCGTACTGGTACTCGATGATCAATCTGCCAACGGCCGATGAAGTCACCGGCATCAGTGGCGGTCTCAACGGCTATCTGATGACGATCAAGAACATGGGTTGCGTCGGTTGTCATCAATTGGGTCAACTGGCGACGCGCACGCTGCCGCCGGCGTTCAGCGGCATGGATTCGGCGCATGAAGCGTGGGTGCGCCGCACGCAGAGCGGCCAGGCCGGCGGCAACATGGTGGCCATCGCCGCGCAGCAGTTGCGCGGCCTGCCGTACAAATACCTGGGCGAGTGGACCGATCGTGTCGCCAAGGGCGAGCTGCCGAAGACGCAACCCACAAGACCACAAGGCATCGAACGCAACGTGGTGGTGACGGTGCGTGACTGGGCATCGCCGAAAAGTTACCTGCACGATCTCAGCGGCACCGATCGCCGCAATC
>DATJXP010000464.1:0-4487 GCA_035500035.1 Candidatus Acidiferrum sp.
GTGCCAGTGTACTGCGAATGGACTGGAAACTCGCCAGTCGCTGCGCCGAAATCAGGCCGTCCGCCACCGCCTTCAGCAACTGGCAGCCGGGTTCCTTCTGGTGTTTGCAGTCGCGGAAACGGCAGCCGCTCAGGTAAGGGCGGAATTCGACGAAACCTTCCAGCAGTTGATCCGGCTCGATGTGCCACAGGCCGAATTCGCGGATGCCAGGCGAGTCGATCAGGTTGCCACCCTGCGGCAAGTGGAACAGCCGCGCCGACGTGGTGGTGTGGCGGCCTTTCACTTCCGCGTGCGACAGCTCGCCTTCCAGCGTGTTGATGCCGGGCAACAACGCATTGACCAACGCCGACTTGCCGACGCCGCTCTGGCCAACGAACACGCTGTTGTTGCCGATCAGCAGTTGCTGCAGTTGTTCCAGCCCCAGGTGTTGTTTGCCCGACACTTGCAGCGTGGTGTAGCCGAGCCCGGCATACAGTTGCAGCAGCGCATCGAGCGGTGCGCGATTGGCATCGGTCAGCAAATCGGCTTTGTTCAGCAACAGCACCGGGCGGCAATGCATCAGTTCGGCTGCCACCAGGTAGCGGTCGATCAGGTTGTAGTGCGGCTCTGGTTGCGGCGCGATGACGACCACGATGTAGTCGATGTTGGCTGCCACCGGTTTCAGTTCGTTGAACGGATTCGGCCGCAACAGCACGCTGCGGCGCGGTTGGCCAGCTACTACCACGCCGAGCGGTTCGCCGTTCTGCCAGATCACTTCGTCGCCGGTGACGAGCGGATCCAGATTGCTGCGCTGAAAGCAGCGCCGCACCTGCCCGGTCAGTTCGCCATCAAGCGCTTCGATATCGAGCTGCTGGCCGTAGTGCGAAATCACCAGGCCGCGCTGTTCGGCGCCAAGCGCCGTGGTTTCCAGCGCGGCTTCGGCACGCGCCTGTTTGCGCGCCGCGCGAGCGGCCTTGGCATCCTGGATCGATTGGATGCGTTCGAGTTGGCGGTCGTTAAGGCCCTTCTTTTTCATGGGACATATGTTACCGGGCCTTCGTAGGGGCACGCCATGGCGTGCCCTTACAGCGGACGCCTATATCGCCAAGGAAGCCTGCTACAATCCGGGCAGACCCAAAAGCCGCAGGTTCGCGCATGGACAAGAAACAACATCTCATCTGGATCGATCTGGAGATGACGGGCCTGTTGCCCGACACCGACCGCATCATCGAGATCGCCACCATCGTCACCAACACCGACCTGCAAGTGATTGCCGAAGGCCCGGTGCTCGCTGTCCATCAACCAAAGTCGGTGATGGAAACGATGGACGAATGGAACCAGAAGACCCACGGCCAGAACGGCCTGATCGAGCGCGTGCGGCTGTCGCCGTACAACGAACCGGAAGCGGAACAGATCGTCATCAACTTCCTGCAGCAGTACTGCGAACCGCGCTATTCGCCGATGTGCGGCAACAGCATCTGCCAGGACCGCCGCTTTCTCGCCCGCTACATGCCGCGGCTGGAATCGTTCTTCCACTACCGCAATCTCGACGTCAGCACGCTGAAGGAACTGGCGCGCCGTTGGCGGCCCGACCTGATCGAGGCGCAGAAGAAGGAAGGCACCCACAAGGCGCTCGACGACATCCGCGAATCGATCAAGGAACTGCAGCACTACCGCGAGCACTTCATCAAGACCAAAAAGCCAGTTTGAGTCGCACGTAAAGCGCCTGCGGCGATCGAAGCCCACCTACACCGATTTGCGCAACAGACCCGCAAGTAGCTCCACTGCCAGTACATAAAAAAATGCCCCGTCCGGAGACGAGGCACAAGAGGGGGATTCGACCCTAAGCTTTGACTTCAATGTTTTTACCCCTGGTGAAAACATTAACGGAGCGAAAGGGCAAAACCTTGAGAAGAATCCGGGAAAGAATTTGCTCAAGCGGCAACGCCGCCATCGACGCAGCGGTATCGGCAGCAGCGGCAATTGCTTGAGGACTTTTTTCGTGGGCGGAATTGAGGCGTGGACGAGCGCTTTACTTGCCGAGCAATAACTCAACGGCTTTTTGTACGCGGCGGACGCGCGTCGCTTCCTGCTTGGCACCCAGCACGGCTTCGACGTGTTCCTTGCGGTGGGTATAGCTGAGCTTTTCCCACTTCTCCCACGCACCGCGCGCTTTTTTCAGCGCCTGCACCAGATCATCCGGCACTTCGACCGTGCGCTCGTCGGTATCCAACGTCAGCAGCACTTCCAGTGTTTCGGTACCGTCGAGCCCGGCCGCCTCGCGGTGGCTCTTGCGCAGCGGTATGCAAGACGGGCCACCCATCGTCGCGATCGTGCTGCGATAGGTGTAGCCGTTCAACGTCACCGTGACCGGCGCGCGAATCTTGCCAAACATGGCCTTCGGATCGAACGGCACCGGGATGAGGCACATCATGTCGTTGCGGATCAGTGTAGTGCGGTATTTTTTCGAAGTCATGGTTGCCATCACGAATTGTCGAGCAGGCCAGTCACCACGCCGGGTTGGTCATGGTCGCGCTGCGCTGCGGCATCTCTTCGTTGAAGATCTTGCGGCTGACGAACAGCCACTGGCCGTTGACGCGGCGCAGCTCGTCTTCGTTGTGGCCATAGGCGCCGCTGATCGCCTTGCGCTCGGCGTTGCGATTGTTGAACTCCACCCAGAATTCGCGCACGCGCGCGTTGTCGCCTTGCACGTCCAGCACCACGTTGGTGATGAAGTGGCGCAGCCGCGCCGGCCGCAGTGGCGCATCTTCCTTCTCTTGTTGGGCGAAGCTGTCGCGCATTTTGTGCACTTCGTTGCGAATGGCGTCGCGGCCCTTGATCACGCCGCCGGCCCAGTCAAGTACGCCGTCGTCGGTGAACAGGCTGGCGTAGAGATCGGCATCCTGCCAGTCGAGCGCGAAGGCATAACGCGACAGCAGGTTCTCCACCTGGGCACGGTCATCGGCGTACGAGATGGTGGCAGCCGGTTTGGAGCAGGCCGCGAGTTGCAGCAGCAGACTGCCGAGCAAGATTGTGGTGATATTTCGCAATGACGAAGAGTGGCGATCCGTGGTGGTAGTGTAATGAGCAATGGTCATGGTCCCCTCCAGTGAATTGTTCCGGCTCGCAAACGCCGGAACCGGTTCAGTTGTTGTTATTTACAAATAGCAGATGAAGTTGAACTTGTTGCCGTCCGGGTCGCGAAAGTAGGCGGCGTAGATTTTGTCGCCGCGCAGGCCAGGGGCACCCTCGTTGCTGCCGCCGAGTGCGAGCGCCTTGGCGTGCAGTGCATCGATTTTTTCTTTGCTATCGACGCCGAACGACACCATAGCCCCGTTGCCGACGGTAGCCGCCTTCTTGTCGAACGGAGTGCCGACGATGAACATGGTAGTGCCGATGCCCCAACCCCAACCGGCGGAGGTGCCGGTTTCATAGACTTTGCTGGCGCCCATGGCCGTCAGCAACGCATCGAAGTAGCGCACTGCTCTCGGCAAATCGTTGGTTCCTACTATCAGGTAGCTGATCACGATTGCGGCGCCATTGTGGGGTTGTGTGCATCATATCAGCCGCAAGCCCAACGATGAGGGTGTGCAGCATTTTGTGTAAACGGAGTTTCAGTTTGCATCTGAGCATCCTATCCTCGAACTGGGCGTAAATAGGTTAGCACCGCTTTCCGGTCGCGGCTCGGCATCGTCCAGTTCTTGCTGATCGGCGGAAACGGGCTATCCCATGTGCACGATTCATATCTGGAGCGTCATGTGTGGCCGGCTTCATTTGACATCGCAGTACACGATCAGAATGAGCGTTTCACCACGTTGTTAAGAGCTTGGATTGCAAAATCTTTTTCCCCAAATTCATCCCTGGTTTTTCAATTAATAAGTAGGTGAGGGAGGCGGCGGCGCTTGTGGTGGCCAGGGTAATTACCGCAGACAGCAGAAATTGCACGGACAGCGGAAATGGCTGCGCATAGATGCGCGTATAGACAGGCTCCAGAAACAGAACGATCGATGGATGCAGGAGATAGATGGAATAGCTGATGCGACCCAGATATTGGGTCGCGCGATTGACAAACAGGCGGAGCGGATAGATGGCAAGACCGAATAAAAGAATGCCGTAGATTATGCCTTCCCAGTAATAGACATCCGTGAAGCCGAAATTCAAGCCTCTAAACAGCAGCGCATGGTAGGCGTAGAGGCTGAGGGCCACGAGCGCATAACCCATCGACGGGGGCCATTGACCAGCGGAGATTTTCTCGCGGTACAGGCGATATCCCAGCATCCCGAACAGGAAAATCGGCAAGACGCGAGGCAGGCTGAGCGAGAAATATCCTTCTCTCACATTTTCCGGCAAGGCAGTGTGAAGGAGAAATTCATGAAAGGCGACAGCAAACAGCAATGCGGAAAAGAATGCTGCGGTTAGAGCGGGAATGCTGCGCAGACGGGCAAACAGAAATGGGAATATGGCGTAGAAAATCATTTCCACGCCAATGGTCCATGAGGCCCAGACAA
>DATJXP010000465.1:0-2526 GCA_035500035.1 Candidatus Acidiferrum sp.
CCTTCGAGACAGGCGCGGTCGCAGGCTTCGGCGGCGAAGCCGAACGCGGGCGCGAATGCCAACGCGGCGGTGATGGCTCTGAACAATGGTGTGGTTTTCATGCTTGCTTCCTCGTTGTTGTTATCGCTATTGCTATCGGGCGCGGGACGCTTCCGCGCAGTTGAACGGCTGGATCGTCTCGCTCGGAATATAGAGCATTTTCTTGTGCAGCTCGACCGGCCTCGTGAAGTTGACCGGATCGTTCACCGTCATCGCGTAGGCCAGCACGCTGCCTTGTTCGGTCGACGTGTAGCGTTCGGTGATTACTGCCTTGTTGCTCAGCGGGATGCCGGCCTGGTTGAAGTAGGTCCAACTGATGTGGTCGGTGCTGACCACCAGGGTTTCGCCTTCCATGTGGCCCACCGAATAACCGAGCGACGTATACGGCGTGTTGGCCGGCGTCGCGTTCTGGCTCATGTGGATGGTGCGGAGCAGATCGTATTCTTCGATGCGGATGACGATGTCGCTGCCTTGTTTCTTCAGTTCCATCGGCAGTGGCTGTTCCATGATCAGCGGCATGCCTTTCGGCGTGCAGTTGTTGGTGGGATTGTCGGTGGCGGGATTGAACTTGGCCAACGCGGCCTTCGCGCTTGGGGTCATCGGATAGTTGTTTAGGTCGTAGTTGCGATTGATCGACTCCGGGAACAGGAAGCCGTCGGCACCGGTGAAGGTCCATACCCGGAACAGTCCGAGCTCGGGTTTGGTGCGATCGCCTTCGGTGCGGAAACGGTACGAAAAATCGCCGATGGTCTTGCCGCCGAAGTGCGGCTTGGCGCCGGTTTGCATGACCAGCTCTTGCCCGGATGGCAGCAGCACGTTGGTGGCAAAGGCTTCTTTTGTGGCTGCGGTCGCCGTTGCCAGCGGATAGCCGGCGATCTTGATGTGATCGCCGGGCTTGATGGGATCGGTCGGCACGCCGGCGCGCATCATCAGGGTCGGTGAACCGCTCTCCAGGTCCCAATCGGCGGTGGTGCCGTCTGGATTTTTCACGCGCAGCACGATGTGCGCATGCGGATTGCGCCACGACACGCTGACCACGTCGCCTTCGAGATCGATGTTGCCAGTGGTGTTGTAGCGGCTGAAGCTGTGGTGGGCAAAGCCCGCGGCCGGCAACAACGCCAGCACGAGCAGCGAAGTGCGGAGTATGGTCATGTAGTTGTCTCCGGTGCGATGCGGCTGCACAAGCTACACCCGCTCACTGCCGAGTACAACGCAGCCGCCGCCGGTCGCGACGTGGCCAAGAACTGATGAATCAAGAGAAATCGACGTAGGGGCACGCCATGGCGTGCCCCTACAGCACCTCGAATACCCACAGCTTGATGCCGTTGCGGTAACGCGCACCGCTGGCGACGAAGATGCTCCGGTTGAGCCAGTCGTACTTGCCGGTCGGCGCGGTGAAGCGTGGATTGGTGCGGAAGTAATACTCGGCCGGATCGACGTCCTCGCCGGCCACCAGCCGCTGCATCACTTCCACAGGGCCGCGCCGCAAGCCGAAATTCTGCACCTGGATGACGATGCCGTCGTCGGTCTTGATGGCGTAGGTGGCTTCGGCCTGCGTCACGCCATCGCTGCGCGTGAACTGCCAATCGGCAGCGCCGGTGCTGACGAAGCTGCCGCGGATGCGCGGCCCTTCGAAGCTGCCATCGAGGATGGGAATGATGCGTCGGGTGCCTTCGTGGGTCTGGCCGATCTGGATGGGATCGGCCAGTTTGCCCTGTGCAGCCAACACGAATTCAAGCCTGGGTGTCAGCATCGCAATGACCCTGCGGGAGAATCGTGATTATTCCAGGTAGGGGATGAGGCGGCCGAAAGTCACGACGCCCAACCACAGTGCAATCGAAAGTCCGGCAATCACTTTGGCCTGGAAATTGGCCTGCTCGCCGTCGGCCAATTTGCTCAGCTTGGCATGTTCAGCCAGCCAGAACCACAGCGCATTGAAACCGGCCAGTACGATCAATCCCATTTTCCATTGGAAGGAAAAGTTGTAGAAGAAACGTACGGGATCGCCGACGAAGAACATGATGCCGGTGATGAGATTGAGCACGAAGGCGCCGAGGATCATCGGGATCAGCGACAACGCGCCCTTCATCGGGATGAAACGGGCAACGCCGATCACCCGCAAGTCGATCGCCAGCAACGGTCCGAACAGCAGGCACAGGCCCATGAAGTGCAGGTTCTGCATCAGCGGCCACTGCCAGTAGGAAGCGCGCATGAACTCGCCGGGCCCGGAGTTGCGGATCATGTCGAGAATTTGATCGATAGTCATTGGCAAGCTCCTCAGGCCGAATAGAAATAGGCCATCAGGCGGCCTGTGACGATTGCGCCGAGCCAGCAGCCGATACAGATGACTGAAAATGCCTTGACCTTGGTTTCGGCCGGATTGGCGCGGAAGGCATCCATGGTGAATTTCATGAACAGTCCGCCCAGTGCCAGCAAGGACATTTTCAGGATGAAGATCCATTCATAGGAGTATTTGCTGGCGTGGGA